>CAYNYD010000026.1:0-14283 GCA_964401375.1 uncultured Eubacteriales bacterium
ATTGAATCGAATGTAGAAAAAGAAGAATTAATTAAAGTTGCAGAAAATATAAAAAATATGTAAAAAAGTGAAAAAAAATTCATCTTAAATTGTTATTATTTATAGAATGATTTAAAGGAGGAATATTATGAATAAAAAAAATTTAGTATTTTCAATAGGCTGTCTTATTATAACTCTTTGCACTATTCTCTTTACAACTGTGGTTTTTGCTAATAGTAAAACTGTTAACCCATTAGATACAGGTAAAGAAATATTGTATTATTTATTTTGGACCAGTGATAGTAAATTAGAAAATGATATAAATGTACTAAAAGAAGAACTTTCTTTAAGTGATGCCCAAATTGAGCAATTAAAACAAATTGGTTTAGAGGAGCATTTTGGAATACAAGATTTATCACAAACATATTCAAGCAATGCAAGAGCAAGTGTTGTAGCATTTAATGAAGCTGTTATAGAACGTGCAACTATTCGAAATGATTCTATTCAATCTATATTAGGAGAAAAAACAGAAAATTTTAGAGATTGGATAAAAAATTGGTGGAACGAGGAAAGAGAGTATAGAATGAATACTATAAATACTTTTGGAGGTGTACTTAAATGAAAAAATACGTGTTACTGATTTCAATCTTACTTATTATACTTACAATATCATTAGGCATCTACTTCTTTTCTTTAAACACAACCTGGATTGAGTATACATATCCAACCATAACAGCATCAACCATTAATGAAATAAACTCAGGTCACCACACAGATTTCTTTGATTCTGAGAATGTATTATATGGTTTTATAAATGAAAAATTTCCTAATTATTTAAGTGAAATTAAAAGTGTAAGTGAAGGTAAAAATGAAATAATATACACTGTTTCATTAACTAACGATGATGAAAATATTTTGTTGAAAATAAAGCTAGAAAATACTAAACTAGAAGGAACTAATACAACTATATGGACGGTTGTTGGATATACTTTCATTGAATAACCTTGTTATGCTAAACAAAACAAATTAGTTACTGATACAGAGTAATGTTATACAATAGGGGCTGTAAAAAAGTTCTACCTAAAAATGCGTGAAGAAATTTTGCACATTTTTCATAAGAAAAAAGTTGTCAATAGTGTAATTGGCAACTTTTTTTGGTTAGGGGACTTTTTTTACAGTCCCTTTGTTAGGTAAAAATTATTTTAACAAGTCCTTGATAGTAGAAACTTCAGATTTAGTGAATTCAACACCTTTAACAATTACTATAGGATTTTTTTCGTTTGCTTCTCCCATAAGAATTGAAGATGCGGCAGCTAATTCATCTACTAATGCAATTTGAGATTTAGATGGATTTCCAAAAAGATCATAAGATTCTTTTTCTTCTAAGGCACTTATTCCAGCTATCCCAATGGATTCACCAATTGAACCTCTTCTATAAGGTTTTCCCATAGTATCGCTAATAATCACAGCAATATCTACTTCAAGCATTTCCTTAATTTCTGCTCTTATTTTTTGAGCACTTTCATCAGGGTTTTTAGGAAGTAATGTCACTAATTTATTTTTTTTATCTGACACATTGGATTTGTCAACACCTGCACTTGTGCATACATAACCGTTTCTATGTCTAGTAACAACATGTCTACCAGAAATTTCTAAAATTTCAGTAGATTCATCTAGAAAAACTTGACATTCTTCGGGAGATCTTCCTGTTAAATTAGCAATTTTAATAGCCCTATCTGTAGGCACAACATAATTTAAATTAACGACTGCATTTTCTGAAATTGATACTATTTTTTGTGCAATAACAATCACATCATTTTCACAAATCGAAATATTGTGTTCTTCACACTTTCTTATTATTATTTGTGCAATGTTGTCGCCAATTTTTATAATAGGAACATCAGGAACAGCTATGTATTCAAGCTTTGTCATATGAAATCCTCCTTTGCGAAATTAAAATAGTGTTTTTACTTAGCTTTAAAAAAATATATACCATCCCATATCATATCACTTTATTTTACATAATACAATTAAAATTTAAAATTTTTTATTATAAGTTGTAAAAAAAATTAAATATGATATATTAAAGTTGAAAAATGTTTTTAATAGGGTGAAAAAAATGTTAAGAGATATGTATAAATTAGGTGAACTAACCTTAATGAAAAAATATAAAGAAATAGAAAGGGAAAAGCATACATTAATTGATTTGTTCTGGGAATGTACTTTAACGTGTAATGCTAAATGTAAGCATTGTGGGAGCAACGCTGAAAAGAAAAAATATGATGGAGAATTGACAACGGAGGAAATTAAATCAGCTTTTAAACAAATAGCAAATGATATGGATGCAAGTAAAATATTTATTAGTGTCACAGGTGGAGAACCACTAGTTAGAAAAGATTTGTGTGAAGTAATGAAATATGCAACAGATGAATTAGGGTTTCATTGGGGAATGACTACAAATGGTATTTTACTAAATGATGAAAATATCGAAAAATTAAAAAATGCTAATATGGAAACAATCTCTATAAGCATTGATGGATTAGAAAATACTCACGATACATTTAGAGGAGTTCCCGGTTCATATAAGGTAATAATTAATAATATAAAAAAATTAAGAGAAGCAAATTTTGTAAAACGTATTCAAGCTACTACCGTATTTCATAAAGAAAATATAAATCAATTAGATGAATTATACAATGTAATGTTAAATTTAGGGTTAGATTCATGGAGACTTGTGTCAATAGATCCAATAGGAAGAGCAAATGAAAACAATGATTTATTGCTTAATGGAAAAGAAATAAGGCAATTGCTTGATTTTATTAAATCAAAGCACAATGATAAAAGATTAGAACTTACATATGGTTGTCCTGGATTTTTAGGATTAGATTATGAAAAAGAGGTTAGAAAGTATTATTTTTATTGCAGAACTGGAATAAACGTGGCAAGTATTTTATACAATGGAGATTTATTTGTTTGTCCTAATGTACCTAGAATAGAAGGTCTTATACAAGGAAATATTAGAACAGATAATTTTAAAGATGTATGGGATAACAAGTATAAAGAATTTAGGAACAAAGATAGAACTAAATGCGAAGAATGTAGTAAATGTGAACAATGGGAATATTGTTTGGGTGGTGCTTTTCACACTTGGAATTTTACTGATAATATACAAAATAAGTGTACTTATAATATGATTAATGAAAACTAATTGAAAAAATAAAAAATTTTAATTGAAATACTAACAAAAAAGAAAAGGAATTAATAGATACATTTTGACCGTTGTTACTGTGGCTTTATATTATATAATTAATTGTTTAATATAAATTATCATAAGGAGGAGAATATATGAAAAAGATAAATTTTGAACCTAGATTAACATATATAGACACTGAGATTTTATATGGTCCTGAACCAAGTAGAGCTAATTCAAGTACAGCTAATATAATTTGGAAAATAGCAGGAATTTTTATAATTCCTATAGTATTATTGATAGGATTAATAATGTATTTTAAAAAGAGCAAAAGCAGTAAAAAAGTAAAAATATTAGTAACAATAATAGTAATTGCCGTAACTGTATTGCTATATTTTGTAGTTAATGAATTTATATTTAAATATGAATAAAAAGTTTATAGCGTAAAAAATTAAATAATTTACATAAGCAAGTGAATATTTACAGTCACTTGCTTTTTTGATATACTATCTGTTAGATAAATTACATGAATTAAATAGATAGTAATTTGTAACAATAATTAAAAGAAGGGATTTTATGAAAAATGGAGTAATGATACAATACTTTGAATGGTATATGGAATGTAATCAAAATTTATGGAATGATATTTCTAATAGTGCTAAAAATTTGTCTGATATGGGTATAACAGCTATTTGGCTACCACCAGCTTTTAAAGGCGTTGGAGGAAAAGATGATGTTGGCTATGGTGTTTATGATGTTTATGATTTAGGAGAATTTGATCAAAAGGGTACTATAAAAACAAAATATGGTTCAAAAGACGAATATATAAATTGTATTAAAACTTTACAAGAACATGGAATAGAAGTGTATGCTGATATTGTTTTAAATCATAAAATGGGTGCTGATTATATTCAAACAATACCTGCTAAAAAAGTAGACTGGGGAGATCATCAAAAAGAAATATCAGATGAACAAATGATAAAAGTTGCAACTAAATTTACTTTTCCAGCAAGAAATAAAAAGTATTCAGATTTTAAATGGAACTGGACTCATTTTGATGGTATAGATTATAATGTAGAAAATGGAGAAAAAGCATTATTTAAATTTAAAGATAAGGAATGGGAAAAAACGGTTGATGATGAGTTTGTAAACTATGATTATTTAATGGGAGCAGATTTAGATTTTGGAAATAAAGAAGTAAGAGAAGAATGTACAAGATGGGGAAAATGGTATTTAGAATTTACAGGAGTAGATGGCTTTAGGTTAGATGCAGTAAAACATATTTCAGCAAGATTTTATAAAGAATGGATAAAATACTTAAGAGAGCAATCTGGTAAGGAATTATTTTCTGTTGGAGAATATTGGTCTGGTGATGTTGAAAAATTAAAAAAATATATAGAAGAAACAGAAAAAGAAATTTCTCTTTTTGATGTACCATTACATTACAATTTTAATAATGCATCTAAAGATAGTAATTATGATTTAACAACTATATTCAATAATTCTTTATTAATATCATATCCAGATAAATCAGTAACCTTTGTAGATAACCATGATACACAGCCAGGACAAGCTTTGGAAAGTTTTGTTGAAAGATGGTTTAAACTTATAGCATATAGTATTATACTTTTGAGGTGTGATGGATATCCATGTGTCTTTTATGGAGATTTATATGGTATTCCTAAATGTAATATTGAACCAATAGAACAATTAAAGATATTAATTAAATTGAGAGAAGAAAGAGCATATGGAAAGCAAAATGATTACATAGATAATAGAAATTGTATAGGTTGGACAAGAGAAGGAGATGAAGAACATATAAATTCTGGCATGGCAATACTTATATCAAATGCAGGTTATGCAACAAAAAGAATGTATGTTGGAAATAAGTTTGCTGATGAAAAGTTTGTAGATGCACTATCAAATGTTAATGATGAAGTCATAATAGATAAAGATGGATGTGGAGAATTTAAAGTTAATGAAAAATCTGTATCAGTATGGATTAAAAAATAAAAATGACATAAAATTATTTTTGCTATTGTATAAGTTAAGAAATAGAGAAGATTAAATTTGTTAGAAAGATTAGTAAGGAGAATTTAATGGAAAAGTTAGTTGCGATTGATGGTAATAGTATAATGAATAGAGCATTTTATGGAATAATGAATTCTAAAATTTTAATGACATCAGATGGAATTTATACGAATGCTATATTTGGGTTTTTAACGATATTATTTAAAATAATTAATGAAGAAAAACCAGATTATATTTGTGTTGCTTTTGATTTAAAAGCACCAACATTTAGACATAAAAAATATGATGGTTACAAAGCCACAAGAAAAGGAATGCCTGATGAGCTTAGAATGCAGATGCCTATTATTAAAGATGTTTTAAAAGCGATGAATATTACTATTTGCGAAATTGAGGGATACGAAGCTGACGATATAATTGGTACTTTGGCAAAAAAGGCAGAGGAAAATAAAATAAATTCATTACTTCTTACAGGTGATAGAGACTATTTACAATTGGTTGATGAAAATGTTATGGTTAGAATACCAACAACAAAGATGGGAAATACAGAAAGTACAGATTATACACCAGATATTGTTAAAGAAAAATATGGAATTAATCCAATTCAATTTATTCAAATAAAAGGTCTTATGGGAGATACGTCAGATAATATACCGGGAGTACCGGGAGTTGGAGAAAAAACAGCTTTTTCATTAATTACCAAGTATAATGACTTAGAAACAATTTATAATTCACTTGAATCTGGAGTAGAACTTGATGGTATTAAAGGAAAATTAAAAGAAAAACTTTTGGAAAATAAAGAATTAGCTTTTTTATCAAGAGATTTAGGAACTATTTATAGGGATGTGCCATTAAACTTTGAAATTGAAGATTTAAAAATACAAGAATATAACAAAGATGAGTTATATAATTTATTTGTAAAATTACAATTTAAAAAATTTATTGAAAATTTGAATTTACAAAAAAGTGATGACTTTAAAGAGCAGGAAAGTGTAAAAATTCCAGATTTAGTTGTTGAAGACTTTTCAAACATAAATTTAGAAAATGTTAGTGAGTTATCCTATTATTATGAAAAAGGTTTAGCTGTATGTGTTAATGATATTTCATATTACAAAGAAAAACCAACTTTGGAAGATTTAAAAATGATTTTTGAAAATGATATTCTAAAAATTGGTTATGAAGAAAAAAAGACGTATTTGGATTTGAAGAGAAAAGGTATTACTCCTAAAAATATGATGTTTGATTTAAGTATAAGTGCTTATATTTTAAATCCAGCTAAAGATAATTATAAACTTGATGATATTATTTTAGAAGAACTTGGAATAATGATTGAAAATTCAAAAGAAAATGTACAACTTGGATTGTTCGATGATGAGAATGATGTTGAAAATAATAAAGAAAAATATTCAAAATATGCTATATATATATATAAATGTAAAGAAAAATATGAAAATGAATTAAAAGAAAAGAATCAATTTGAATTATTTGAAAATATTGAAATGCCACTTTTAAAAGTTCTTGCAGAAATGGAATTTAGTGGTGTTTTGGTTGATAGAAAAGTTATAGATGAATATTCAAAAATGTTTTCTTCAAAAATAATGAATTTAAAAGATGAAATTTATAAAATGGCTGGAAAGGAGTTTAATATAAATTCTCCAAAACAGCTTGGTGATGTACTTTTTGAAGATTTAAAATTGCCAGTAATTAAAAAAACAAAAAATGGATATTCAACTGATGCCGATGTTCTAGAAAAACTAAGAGAGGAACATCCTATTATTGAAAAGATTTTGGAATATAGAACTTTAAACAAGTTAAAGGCAACGTATATAGACGGAATTATTCCATTAATTAGTGATGACGGAAGAGTACATGCTAAATTTAATCAAACAGTAACTGCTACTGGTAGAATTAGTTGTACTGAACCAAATCTTCAAAATATTCCTATTCGAACAGAGATAGGAAAAGAACTCAGAAAAATGTTTGTTGCAAAAGAAGGATATATATTTTTAGATGCAGATTATTCTCAAATTGAACTTAGAGTTTTAGCGCATATGTCAAATGATCAAAGAATGATAGATGCATTTAATAATGGCGATGATATACATGCAATAACTGCTTCTCAAGTATTTGATGTGCCACTTACGAAAGTTACTAAACAAATGCGTTCTGAAGCAAAAGCAGTTAATTTTGGAATAGTTTATGGTATAAGTGATTTTGGATTAGCTACTAATTTAGGAATTACCAGAAAAAAAGCTAAAGAATATATTGATAAATATTTTAAAGAATACCCAAAAATAAAAGAATATATGAATAATACTGTAAAAGAATGTAAAGAAAAAGGATATGTTGAAACATTATGGGGAAGGCGTAGATATGTTCCAGAAATAAAGTCTAATAATTTTAATGTAAGACAATTTGGAGAAAGAATTGCTATGAATGCACCAATTCAAGGAACGGCAGCAGATATAATTAAAATTGCAATGATTAATATTCAAAAAGAATTGGAAGATAAAAATCTAGAATCTAAGTTATTACTGCAAGTTCATGATGAACTTGTTATTGAAACAAAATTAGAAGAATTAGATATAGTTAAAGAATTATTAATTAGAAATATGGAAAATGTTATAAAAATGAGCGTAACGCTTAAGGCAGAAGCAGGAGAGGGCAAGACGTGGTACGATGCACATTAGACTTAATTTTTATAATAATATTATAATTTGACTCAATAATCATTAAAAAATCAATAACATTGTCACATTTTAAAGTAATTTTTTACAAAAGCTCTTGTCAAAAACAAACATTTGTGCTAATATTATGTATGCAGTAAAACTGCCTTACTCTATACAATTTAGTATAGGGTCTTAAGTCCAAAAGGAGGTGTAATTATGAACAACTATGAGTCAATCATTATTATTAACTCTAACCTTGAAGAAGCTTCAATTAAATCTACAATTGAAAAAATTACAGATTTAATAGCTAAACATGGTAAAGTTGAATCTACCGAGGAATGGGGAAAGAAAAAATTAGCTTATCCTATCAAAAAACAAAGTGAAGGATATTATGTGCTAATTAACTTTAGTAGCAACCCAGACTTTATTGACGAACTTGAAAGAGTATATAACATCACAGACGAAATCATAAAGCATATTATAGTCAAAAAAGATTAGAAAGAGGAGGTACTTATTATGAACAAAGTAGTCCTAATGGGAAGACTAACTAGGGACCCTGAAGTTAGATACACAACTACTAATAATACTTTAGTTGCATCGTTTTCTCTTGCAGTTAATAGAAGGTTTGCAAAACAAGGAGAAGAAAGACAAGCTGATTTTATAAATATAGTAGCTTGGGATAAAACTGGAGAATTTTGCAGTAAGTATTTTAAAAAAGGTCAACAAGTTGGTATCATCGGAAGAATTCAAACTAGAAATTATGATGACAAAGATGGTAAAAAAGTATATGTAACAGAAGTAGTTGCTGAAGAAGCTTATTTTGCAGATAGTAAAAGGGAAGCAGAAGCTAATCCTTTTGCAACTGGTACACCAATAGATGCTCCATTTAATGCTAATACTGCGCCAAGTGAGTTTACTCCAGTTACAGATGATGATTTACCATTCTAAACTTTTAAAAATATGAAAGAATAGGAGGAAAGAGTTAAATGGCTGAGAAAAAAGGAACAAAGAAATTTAACAATAGAAATAATAATGATGAAGATGGAATGTCAAGACAAAGAAGAATTAAGAAAAAAGTTTGCATGTATTGTGCAGATAAAGCTTTAGTTATTGATTATAAAGATGCAGACAAATTAAAAAGGTTTGTCAGTGAAAAAGGTAAAATATTACCAAGAAGAGTAACAGGTCTTTGCGCTAAACATCAAAGAAAAGTTACTACAGAAATAAAGAGAGCTAGACATATTGGCTTATTACCTTACACTGCTGAATAGTTTTATGTAAGTCATTGATAAAATAATTATTATTATGTAAAAATTAAATATTTTAATAATATAAAAAAGACTATAAAAAGTCTCATAAAAAAATAAGGTTTATGCTATAGAGTAGCATAGCCTTATTTTTTATACAATGAAAAAGAATAATTACTTCAGAAAAGTCCTGTAAGGAGAGGTAGCTGTTATTATTATACAAGTACATTGTTTGTTGATGTAATTTTTGCTTTTTCTGTTGATTTTAATATTATAACTGTTTATACTATTTATAGAGGAGCTGGTATATGTGAAAAAAAATGAGGGTGTTACAATTATTAGTATGCTTGTTATAATAATTGTTTTAGTTTTATTAGCTAGTGTAACTATATTTGGTGGTGTAGAAATATTAAATAATGCAAAGGAAAGTCAGAAAGATGAAAATTTATCGGCTGTGAAAACAGTAGTAAATAACATAAGCACAAAATTAAATGTGTCTGGTGTTTTAACACCTGCAGATACTAAATTATACGGAGAAGATGCTTCTTCTTTGCTTGGAAAAGATGAGTTAAAAGACTGGTATGTGTTAGATAAAGAAGATTTAGAAGAATTGGGAATAACATATTTGAATGAAAATTATTTAGTTAATTATAAAGAAAACAGAGTAGTATCAATGACAGATTATGAACAAAATGGTATATAGAATAAAAAGTTGCTTAAACTGATTTATGTATTTTCAGGCAGCTTAATTAGCAACTTTTTTTAGAAGGTTGATAGAAATATTTTTTTAGCTTTTTCGATAAAATCTTCTTTATTTCCATTCACAAATAAAGATATTTTATTTGTTGTAGAAGTTTTACTGTTTTTATAAATAAAATTTTTATTGAAATCTATGGCAGAACATACTCCGACATTAATCAGCTTTACTGAGCTACCTAAGATTCTTGATATAGTTGGAGCAAATAGAGGATAGTGTGTACAACCAAGTATTAATGAATCAATATTATTAAAATCCTTTAAATATTCTTTTAATATATTTTTAGATTCTACAGAATTAGATAACCCATTTTCTGCTAGTGGAACGAGTTTAGGGCAAGCCTTGACTTGAACGTTACAGTTTGGATTGTATTTATGTATTTCATTTTCCCAAACATTGCTTGAAATAGATGCCTGTGTTGCAATTACTCCTATGTTTTTTTCTTTTAGACTTTTTGCTGTTGGTTCAATTATATTAAATATTGGAATATTGTAGTTCTCTTTAAGATATTCATATGCTAGGCTACTTACTGTTCCACATGCAATTACAATAGCTTTGACATTTTTTGAAATAAGGAATTCTACAATTCTTTTTGAGTATTCTAAAATTTGTTCTTTTGATTTATCTCCATAAGGTAAATTATTAGTATCAGCATAGTATATAAAATTTTCATTAGGAAACATATTAATATATTCTTTCAAAACGGTTAATCCACCAATACCAGAATCAAACATTCCTATAGGTCTATCATTCATTTTTTTCTCCTTTTTTAACGTCGTATAATTTTAATTCTATTTTATCATTAATAAAAGTATATTGCATTATATTTTAAAATTATGCAAAAACTAAGTTTAAATTTTGTTACAAGCTAACCATATTCTAAAAGAGAATATGGTATCTTTAGTAGATAAAATTATTTACACTATTTATAACCTATGGTAATATTATTATTAAAGATGGGAGGAGAGAAGATGATACATCTTATTGATAATAGTCAAATATTAGAAGAAGTAATAAAAAGTAATAAACTTGTAATAATAGATTTTTTTGCAACATGGTGTACTCCATGTCAATTGCAATCCGAATCTTTAAAGAATGTTGAGAAAGACTATTCAGACAAAATAGCAATATTTAAAGTGGATGTTGATGAAAATCAAGAAGTTGCAATTAGATATGGAATAACTGCGATGCCTACACTAGTATTTTTTAAAAATGGAGAAGAAGTTGAAAGGCAAGTAGGATATATGGAAGAAAATGAAATAATAAATTTAATAAATGATTTTAATAAAGAAGAGGGAACTATATAATTTATATTGCACCCTCTTATTTTTATTTTATTATTAGTTCTCCACTTTGGAGAGTATCGGCAATTTTTTGTGCAATTTCATTATTAACGCTTTTTTTATTTATTTTTAATTTGCCATTTTGATAGCAATATGGAGTAAAATATGTTTTATCAGATTCTTTATCATAAAAACCCGTTGCATTAAAAATTTGTCCATTATTTATAACATACCATTCTAAATTTGATCCTCTTACTTTAGGTAGGTCATAAATATCAGGATTTATTCTTTGATAATTTTTATTTTCACCATTATTATCATTTGAAATAACAGAACCTTTCATTTCACCAGATTCTCCAGCATCTATGCCTGTTGCAGCTTCATAATATAATTGCTCATTAGATCTTTCATCTGACTTTTGACCATGTAATTTAAATAATTCTGAAAAGCGACTAAAAATAAGTTCATCAACTTTTTCAATAGACTGATTAAAGTTTTCTAGTGAAGAATTATTGTTATTAGAAGATGAAAAACATAATTTCCAAATTAGTAAAGAAAATAAAATTAATGCAATAATAAAAATAAAAGAAACAATCACTTGCGCATTTCTAATATTATTTTTATTATTCATATTTTCACCCCCTTAAATATTAGTCTATCATAATAAAATACAAAAGTATATAAAAAAAGAACTCAAATTATTAAATATTTCTTTTAGTAATTTAAGTTCTAAAATAATTTGTATAAGATTTTTATTTAACTATATTTAATTCAAAATAAAAATTGACACCATCTGGGATGTTGTAAACACCATAAGCATTTCCGTGCTGGTTCATAATTGCTCTTACAAGAGATAATCCTATACCACTACCAGAAACACTTCTATTTCTTGAGCTATCAACTTTATAGAATCTTATCCAAATTCTAGGAATATCCTCTTCATCAATATTTTTACCAGTGTTTGATAAATTAATTCTTAAAATATCGTTTTCCTTTTCTTCAAGAAAGATTTTAATTATTTTTTCACCATCAATATTTTTTATTGCATTATTTAAATAATTTGTAATTACTTGTTCAATCCTAAACACATCGCCTCTTACATTAAAATGGCTTGAATCGTCAAATTCGAGTTTTATACCTTTATCATCTAGAATTAATTTATTTTTCTTAATTATTGAAGAAATCAAATTAGTGATATCAAAATCTTCAATTTGCAAATTATTTTTGCCATACTCTAAATTAGACAAATCAAGTAGTCCTTTTGTAAGTTCACTCATTTTATTAGCTTCATCTAAAATTACATCAATATAATATTTACGACTTTCTTCATCTGTAACAACATTATCTACTAATCCTTCAGCATATCCTTGAATTAAAGAAATAGGTGTTTTTAATTCATGAGATACATCAGATATAAATTGGCTTCGCATTTCTGTAAGTTTAGATTTTTCTTCTATATCTTTTTCAAGCTCTATATTTGCCTGCTTTAATTCTTGTATTTTATTTTCTAAGTTTTCAGATAGAGTATTTATACTATTTCCAAGCATTCCAATTTCATCATTTGATTTTACAACATATTTTGTACTAAAATCTAAATCTGCCATTTTCTTTGTGATAGCATTAAGTTCATATATAGGTTTAGTAAACCTTTTTGAAATGAAGAAGGCAAGAATACTACTAAAAATTAAAATTATAATTGTTGTTATAACCAAAAAAGTATTAGATGTTTTAATTCCTTCACGGACAGATTCTATAGGAGTTCTTAAGAATACATAACTATCATCATTTAATTTTCCAATAAGCATTAAGAAATCCGAGCTCAAAAAATTATCGTAATATTTTTCCACAAAATAATTTTTATCTGTACTATCTAGTTTTTTATTAATGTATTCTTTACTTAAAGGAATAGTTTGATTATAAAACATTCTGTTTGATGAATAATCCTTAGAAGTTACGTATATAGTAGATCCATTTTTACTTTTTATAACTAAATCAATATTTTTATTTGTTTCAAACTTTTCGAATTGCTTTGCAAGTGTTTCTACATTTACATCTCCAGATGCATAAAGCTCACTTATACTTGAATATAAATTTATAATAGAATTTTTCTTTTCATGAAGATAAAAAGTTTCAAGCATTGTACTGTTTAAAAGTAGAATAATTGATACAAGCAAAAAAATAAGAAAAGCGAATAGCAAAAATAATTTAGTGCTAATTGAAGATTTCAAAATATCACCTACATTTCAAATTTATATCCAAGACCTCTAACAGTCTCAATATGATTTCCTTTTTTACCTAATTTTTTTCTAAGCTTTTTTATATGACTATCAATTGTTCTTGAATCTCCGTAATAATCATAATTCCATACGTTATTTAAAATTTTTTCTCTCGAAAGTGCAACTCCAGCATTTGACATTAAATATTCTAATAATTCAAATTCTTTCATGCTTAAATCAGCATTTTTTCCATCAACAGAGACAATATGAGCATCTTGGTCAATTACAATTCCGTCAAGTTCAATATTTGAATCTGCATTTGGATAACAACGGTTTAGTAGAGCTTCAACTCTAGCAACTAAAATTTTAGGACTAAAGGGCTTTGATATATATTCATCAACACCTAGTTCAAAACCAAATAGTTCATCATGTTCTTCACCACGAGCAGTAAGCATAATAACAGGAACTTTTGATATTTTTCTTACTTCTCTAAGTGTTGCCCAACCATCAAGAACTGGCATCATCACATCTAATATGATTAGTGAAATAGTATCATCTTGTTTAAATAAATCTAATGCAACTTGCCCATTTTCAGCTTCAACAATCTCAAAATTACTAGCATTTAAAAAATCTTTTATTAATTTTCTCATCCTTGCTTCATCATCAACAACTAAAATTTTATTATTTTTCATAAAATCTCAACTCCTATTCTGGAAGTATTATATAATAGATTTGTGCATATTTGGTGAAAAAATAATAAAAATCAGTGTAAATTATTAAAAATTGTTCACAATAAAAATGTTGACGATTTATTATTTTTAGTTTTTATATGTAAAATTAAATTGACACTAAGCTAGTATTTTTATATAGTATATATATAAAATAATATACAAAGGAGAAAGATAAAATGAAGA
>CAYNYD010000027.1:0-13630 GCA_964401375.1 uncultured Eubacteriales bacterium
ACTTCAGCGGCAGCCTCAGTCACTTCAGCGGCAGTCTCAGTCACTTCAGCGGCAGTCTCAGTCACTTCAGCGGCAGTCTCAGTCACTTCAGCAACAGGCTCAGTCACTTCATCAGCAGGCTTCTCTTCCACTACTTCGGCAGCTAACGCCCGGTCCGTATTCTTGCGGCTATAGTCAGTGTAAAGTATAAAAGCAGCCAAAATTATCACCATAAGCACTATGGCGATACCAACGCTCTTCTTCATTGTTATTTTCCTCCTTTTTAGTTCTAGACTTAGTCATTAGCCTAACATCTATGTCCCATATTCTGGTGGTCTTTATGTCTAGTCGAGTAAGTCGTCACAGGCATGACACACAAAGTGTCAGGTGACCTCCTTCTATATGTAATCTGAATCACAATACGTGCTTCAGGAAAACCAAAAATATCTGTTACAATTTTTATTATAGCATAGATTGTAAATTATTTCAATATTTTATGTAAAATATTTCTATATTTAATAACTTTGACTATTAGTCAGATATTAGAAAAATTTCAAATCCATAATCTCTAAAAATTATAAATTAAATATTTTAATGCAAAAGCAAAACTAATTTAGACTATAATTTTATATTCTTTACTTCCAACACAGTTGAAAAATTATATACATACAAAAACCGAGCAGAAATTTTTTTCTACTCGGTTAAAGTGGTTTATCAAATGTAGATATATTAGTCTTCTGCAAGTTCTGTACCATCTGATGTGATTGTATAATTATGTGCAGGTTGTGTAGCTTCTATAATATCACCAACTAATTCATGATATCTACTTACATCGGTGAATTTGATTGGTGTGCTATTTTTAACTTCTGCTGGAGCTCTTAGTAAGAAGAAGTTTACAAGTTGAGCAACTTCTGCTCTTGTAATATTTTCATCTAATCTCAAATCTTTACTTTTGCTAGCAGATGTCATATTTAATCTTGTAAGTAATGTTACTTCTTCTATTGCCCAGTGAGTAGTAAGAGTTGTTCCATTTACTAAATATCTTTCTTGTAAATCTCTATATAATTTAACACTTTCGTCTACATTTTTAATTTGTAAACCTTTAATTTTTTCATCTTCAGCATTAATTTCAATAAATTTTGCTAAGATTTTCATGAATTCAGCTCTGGTCATTGGTGTGTTTGGTCTAAAATAGCCATCTGTATAACCATTAATTATTCCATATGATGTAGCTGCTATAATAGCTTTTTGAGCTTCTAAATATGTTTCATTTAAATCTGGGTATACGTTAGTAACTGTAACATTGTCAATAGCTCTTTGACCTAATAAAATTCTTGTTAATACTAATGCACCTTCAGCTCTTGTTATGGTGTCATTTGGTCTAAATGTAGGTGTATCTCTGTCTCCATACATATATGGTACGTGTGTATCATCAATAACGGTATCTTCATCTGTGTAAATAAAGTTAATTACTGATGATTCGTCTACTGTTTTAGTTCCTTTTGTTATTGTTGCTAATGGATAAACTTTCTTGTAATCAATACTCTTCTTATCAAAACCAGTATATTTTACTCTAACTGTTTTTGTTCCTTCATAACCTTCTGTCATACCATTAATATAGTTCCAAGTAATTGTTCCAGCAGTTTTGTCTACTGCACCACCATCGGCATCTATAACTGTAAATTTCATAGGCAATTCTAATTTTAATACTACTTTATCTGTAATATCTTTTCCACCATTTTTGAAATCAACATAGTACATAACTTCTTCGTCTAGAGCATATAAGTTTTTATTTTCTTTCTTTGAATCTGAATCATTTCTTAGTGCAACACTTAATGAATCAACATCTTCATTTTCACTTTCCCAAGGTAATACATCTAATTCATCATTGTCATCTACTACATTTCCTGTAGACTTAATCTTTAATCCATAAGATTTTTGAGCTGTATCAATACCATTTGTATCTCTACCAATTACATATAAATAATATGTTGTTCCTTCGGTTAAATCTGAAGGTATTACAACATCATACGTTGAAGAACTTGTTTCTTGAACATCTCCATCTTTCCATAAGTAGTAAATTCTTAAAACATTTGATGATGGTGTAGCTGTTAATCTTATTGTTTCTCCAGCTCCAACAGTTGTTACTGAATTATCTGCTAATATGGTTCCATTATAACTTGCATCAACTGTTATACTGCAATTTAATGGTTGTTGTTGAGTGCCATCATCTGCAATTGTAAAGTTATATTCCTCCTGTGGAGTATCAATCATATCTTTGTCTCTAGCTATAACATATAATGTATATGTATTTCCAGGAACAAGGTTTGAAGGTAATTGTAAATCATAGCTTGCTGATTTTGTTTCTTGAACATTTTCACCTTTCCATTTATAATAAATTGTTAAAACATTTGAAACAGGTGTTGCAGACAATCTAATTGTGTCTCCTTGGTTAACTGTTGTTGTCGAACCATTTGCTAAAGTTTTTCCATTATAGCTAACATCAACATCTATTGCTTGAGTATTTCCAGTATATTTTAAATTAAAAGCTTTCCAACCTGTTTTTGTAACTTCATTTGGTGATCCATCATCATTGTCAGCAACTGATTCAATATAAAGGCATACTGTTTCACCAGCATTACGTGTTGGAACTGTAATTGTCATAGTGTCTGAATACTCAACATAAGTATCTGTTTCACTTCCATCTTCATAATGATAATAATATCCCATCATATGAATTTTTGAAACAGAACTAGATGACGTAACAGTAATTTTCTCTCCACCAGATACTTTATATGTGCCATCTGGAGATAATGTCTGTCCATTCATTGAAACTGTCATTGTCACCTGAGATGCAGCATTAGTTAATGTTATAGGGAATATAGCTAATGCTACCATAATAATTGATAATATTAAAGATACTCTCTTCTTTAAATTACTCATAATATAAAACCTCCTAAATTTCTCGTTTGTGTTTCTCACACCACTATTAATATATTAACATATTTGGAAATTAATTGCAATAGGATTATGTAAAATAATTATTTTTTTTTATTTTTTTCCCAAAAATACCTAAAAATTGCATTTTTTTTAAAGTATACCAAATACATTTTTTAAGTTTTAATAGACATAATGTGCAAAAGCGCTTGATATTTTCGTTGATATTTGGGAGGTAAACATAAAATTTAAGTAGACATAAAATGTAAGAAAAATCCCCACAATATATTTTGTGAGGATTCACTATTAATTACTTACTTATTATTCATTTGATTTTCAGCTTGATGAATCATCTTTTTAACCATATTACCACCAATTGTACCAGCTTGTCTTGAAGTTAAATCACCATTATAACCTTGTTTTAAATTAACACCAACTTCATTAGCAACTTCCATTTTAAACTTGTTCATAGCTTCTTTAGCACCAGGAACTTCATAAGTGTTAGATTTTGACATTCTTTATTCACCTCCGTGTAATTTGTAAATTACATTTTGAAAAGAAAAGCTTCTTTTCAATAAATATGATTTACTTATTTTAATTTTTTACACGTGGTATTTTGTGGTTTTTTTGAAAATTTTTATTTTATACTCTCTTTCATCTTTTTCATATACATTCCTATTTCTTCAGAAACTTCTTCAGGATAATATAAATTAACTATAAATTTTAAGTTTTCTCTTTCTATTATATATATATAATTTATTTTATTTTTTTCGTTTTCAGTAGTAACTTTATAATACACTATTTCCCCTTGGTCACCAGATAATAGTTGATAATTCTTATCAGATTGTATTTTTTTAATTTCTTCTTGATAGGTCTCTTCTTCTGAAACATTAGTAATAGTCATTGTAGATTTTTCTTCGCCTGAAGGTGTCATATTCCAAACATAATAATCATATTCTTCAAACCCAGTATAATCAAACAAATTATAATAATATGTCATTGAATAGTCTAATTTACTATTTATTAATTTTGCATCAACTTCTCTTTCCTCTCCACTAATTAAAATCGTATCTTCATAATTTTCACCAAAAATGGTTATTTTAAATACTTCCCCACTATCTCCAGAAACATAATTAGTTATAGGTGAATTTGGTTCTACTTGTGGAGCATTTTCATCTATGAAAAAAGGACCTGTTCTAATTATCTCTCTATCTCCAGAAAATTCAAATCTTATAATTTTATATCCAAGACCATAATCTATTTTAGCAAAATAATTATTTCCGTCAGCTATTTTGTGAATAAAAGTAAATATTGGTTCAGCCTCATTATTCACTCTAACTGTATCAATCATATAAAATATTATTCCCAATATTACTAAAATAAATATAATAAATAAAATTATATTTAAAAGTTTTTTCATAAAATCTGCCTCATTTCATTAAGAATGTTAAATTATTCTGGAATTACCATTCCATAAGAACCGTCTCCTTTTTTATATATAATATCAATTTCATTTGTTTCCACATTCACAAAAGGTAAAAACATATCTCCTTTTTCTTCTAACTTCATTTTTGCATCTTCAATTGAAATTGGTTTTACTTCGTATACTAGTGTTTTTGTTATTTCACCTTTCATATTATTCTCCTCCATTCTTATATTTTCTGTCATTTTTCCTTTTAAATTATTTCCCTGATTTTTTTCAATTCTTTTTTCTTTTTCTTTTCTAAGCTGTCTTTCAGCTCTATCTATAGCTAAATCAACAGATGCATATAAGTCAGCATTTTTCTCCTCAACCCTTATAAATTCACCATCATAATTAATTTGAATTTCAATTATTTGTTCTTCTCTTTCTACAGAACATACAACATTAACTTCAGTATTTTTCCCCTCAAATTTTTCAAGCCTTTCCAATCTTTTTTCAACATAATCTCTCATTGCTTCTGTAACATCAATATTTTTCCCTGTTATTCTAATGTTCATAAAAATTCCTCCTTTTATTCATACTAAAAAACTATTTACTATCATGTATGATATAATTGCACTATGTATTACCATAAATATAGGTACAGATATCGTAAATTTTTTATGTAATGTTTTATGTTTATACTTATACATTGCATAATACATTCCGAATGAACCTCCTGCAAGTGCTACAATTATTAATGTAGATTCCTTTATTCTTCTTTTTTCTTCTTGAGCATATTGCTTATCTTTTTTCATAATAAATATTGCAATCAAATTTGTCATTAAAAACCAGAAAAAAAGGGTTATCCATTTATTTGAAAACACAAAATCTAAAAAAGTGGTCATAATCATCATTATAATATTAAAAATCGAGCCGTACTACTTTATCAATAGCATCGTTTTCACCTAGCAAATCATATCACCCATCTTTCTTTTGTAATCATATTTATGATTTTATACTATATTATAATATTTTGCAAGTATTTTAAAACGTAAACAAACTCATTTGATTACTAAGAGTCATTCCTTTCAAGCAACCTGCTTTTTCTAATAGTTCAACAGTTGACTTACCAATTCCTGCACGTAGTTTCATTTCTTCCACTGACATAAACTTTCCTTCTTTTCTTATAGCATTTTGAATATTTAATGCAGCTACATTTCCTAATCCTGCAATACTATTAAGTGGTGGCCTAATTCCTTCTTTTGTCATAATAAATTTTGTTGCATCTGATTCGTATAAATCAATCGGTAAAAAGTGAAAGCCTCTTTCATACATTTCAAGTACTATTTCAAGAGTTGAATACATATCTTTATCTTTTGCAGTTGCACTATTCCCTTGTGCGTCAATTTCACGCATTTTATTTATAACTTTCTCTTTTCCATGTATCATATATTCGCTATCAAAGGCATCTGCTCTTATTGAAAAATATGCAGTATAATACGCAAGTGGTAAATGAACCTTAAACCACGCTATTCTAAAGGCCATTGTTACGTAGGCAGCAGCGTGTGCTTTTGGAAACATATATTTAATTTTTTTACAAGAATCTATATACCAATCTGGAACATAATTCTCACGCATTAATGTCTCTTGCTCTTCAGATAAACCTTTTCCTTTACGCACTGATTCCATTATCTTAAATGAAGGTTTTGGTGGTATTCCTTTCTTTATCAAATAAAGCATAATATCGTCTCTTGTACATATTGCATCTTCTAGTTTAATTGTTCCAGCTTCAATCAAAGACTGAGCATTATTAAGCCATACATCTGTGCCATGTGATAAGCCTGAAATTCTAAGTAATTCTTCAAACTTTGTTGGTTTTGTATCAACAAGCATTCCTCTAACAAATTTTGTTCCAAACTCAGGTACACCAAAAGTTCCAACAGGCGAATGAATTTGTTCTTCTGTAACTCCTAAAGCCTTTGTAGAACTAAAAATTGACATTGTCTCTTTATCATCTAAAGGAATTGACTTTGGATCTACACCTGTAATATCTTGTAACATTTTAATCATAGTAGGATCATCATGTCCTAGTATATCGAGCTTTAAAAGATTTTGATCAATTGAGTGATAATCAAACTGTGTAGTTTGTATATCTGATTTATCATCATCTGCAGGATGCTGTACTGGACAAAATTCATAAATTTCATTTCCAACAGGGACAACTATAATTCCTCCCGGATGCTGACCAGTTGTCCTTTTTACTCCAGTACACCCTTGTGCAAGTCTTACAACTTCTGCATTATTTATTGGGATATGCCTATCTTCATAGTATTTTTTTACATACCCATATGCAGTTTTATCTGCTATTGTACCTATTGTTCCAGCTTTAAATGTAGTTCCTTTACCAAAAATAACTTCTGTATATTTATGAGCCTTTGCTTGATATTCTCCTGAGAAATTTAAATCTATATCTGGCTCTTTATCTCCATCAAATCCTAAAAACGTTTCAAAAGGTATATCCATTCCGTCTTTTTCAAGTTTTGTCCCACATCTTGGACAATTCTTATCTGGTAAATCAAACCCATTTTTAACTCCGTAATCTGAAAAATCTGAATATTTACAATTTGGACATCTATAATGTGGTCCAAGTGAATTAACTTCTGTTATACCTGCCATATTAGCAACAAATGAAGATCCAACACTTCCTCTTGAACCAACCAAATACCCATCTTCATTAGATTTAGCAACTAATTTTTGTGCTATTATATACATAACTGAAAAACCATTTTTTATAATAGATTCTAATTCTTTATCTATTCTATTTTGTACTATTTCTGGTAATGGATCTCCATACAATTCATGAGCCCTTTTCATTGTTATTTCTCTAATGGTATCTTCACAGCCATCAATGTATGGTGTTGCTTTATAATCTGCAATAGGACTTATTTTTTCACACATATCAGCAATTTTATTTGTATTTGTTACCACTATTTCATAAGCCTTATCTTTGCCAAGATATTCAAATTCTTTAAGCATTTCTTCAGTTGTTCTAAAATATAAAGGTGCTTGCTCATCTGCATCATCATAACCTTGCCCAGCTTGTAAAATTCTTCTATATATTTCATCTTCTGGATCCATAAAATGAACATCGCAAGTTGCGACTACAAGTTTATTTAATTTTTCACCTAAAGCAACAATTTTTCTATTTATATCCATTAAATCATTAATGCTACTAACTGTTCCGTCTCTTACCATAAACATATCATTACCTAATGGTTGAATTTCTAAATAATCATAAAACTCTGCTATTTCTTCAATTTCTTCTTCAGGTTTTCCTTCTAAAATAGCTCGATACAATTCTCCTTGTTCACAAGCACTTCCTAATATTAATCCTTCACCATATTTTTTCAAAACACTTTTTAATATTCGAGGTTTTTTATAAAAATAATCTATGTTAGAAAAAGAAATAAGCTTATATAAATTTTTTAATCCCACTTTATTTTGAGCTAAAATAATTGCATGATAAGTTGGCAATGTCCTAAAATTTACATCTTTAGCTAACATATCATCTACTTCTGAAAGTTTTTTTACACCTTTTTCCTTTAACATATTAAGCATTACCTCTAAAACCTTAACTAACGTATCAACATCAGCTAAAGCTCTATGGGCAACATCTACTTTTATTCCTAAATTTTCAGCAATTATACCCAATTTATATTTTTTAAAATTTGGGAATAACTCTTTTGCAAGTGGTAATGAATCAATATATGTAGGATTAAATTTTAAACCTAATAAATCAGCATTATGTTTAATAAAACCAATATCAAAAACTGCATTGTGCGCAACAATTACTGTATCTTTAATGTAATCTAAAACTCTTGGTAATACTTTATCTATTGTTTCAGCATCTTTTACCATTTCATTTGTGATATTTGTAACTTCAACAACCCTTTGCGGTATTGTTTTTTCTGGATTTACAAAACATTCAAACTCATCTATCTTTTTGCCATTTTTTACTTTAATTATTCCAAATTCAGTAATTTTTTCAGTCATCTTAGAAAGTCCAGTTGTTTCAATATCTAAAACAGAATATGTAATATCATCTAATAATTGATCTCCAGCATTTATAACTGAAGTCAATCTATCTGGAACAAGATATGCCTCAACTCCATATAAAATCTTTATATCAGAATCTTTAGCTGCTTTTTTAGCTTCTGGAAAACTTTGAACAACTCCATGATCAGTAATTGCAATAGCTTTATGTCCCCATTTAATTGCCCTTTTAATTAAATCTGTTGCAGAAGTAACACCATCCATAGCACTCATTTGAGTATGTAAATGGAGTTCAACTCTTTTTTCTTTCGCTTCATCCATTCTAATATGTTCTTCTATTATTGTTTCTTCTATTAAATCAGCAATAATATTAAACTCTCTTGAATAATTATTATATTCATATGTTCCAATTATCCTCACAGGAGGGCACTTTATCATTTTTGAATTAACTTCATTAAACTCATTTGCCTTCAAAAATACTTTAACACTTATAGAGCTACTTCCATCGTATATATCAAATGAAATTAAAAATCCACCATTTTTAGTTTCTCTACTTTCGTAATTACTTGTTTTTCCTTTTATAATTACACATTGTTGATCTGGCGAAAGATCTATTATTTTAATAGGCTTTGGATTTTGAATATTTCTCCAACTTTTATAAATTAATTTTTCAATATCTTCAACCATATCTAAATTTGCTTTTTTTAGTTGTTTATTACTACCTGATTGCGATTGATTCCCTTTATTTTCAATATTTGAATTATTATATGATCTGTTTTCATTTGTTCTCACATTACTTTCATCACTTGATAAATTAGTCTTATATCCTTCTGGCATTTTATTAACTTTTATTTCTTTTGATTTATTTTCATTTTTATTGGTTTCATTATTATCTTTAATTTCTTGCTGTTTTAAAACATTTTCCTCAAGCACTTTTTTTATTATTTCATTTTCTTTTTGTGGTGTATTAACAATATCTGGTTCATTAAATTTTACTTCATATCTATTACCTGTAGAATTCATTACAAAATCACTTATAAGTTTATCCATATTTCTTGTAAGCATAATAAATTTACTTTTTGATTTCAAATCTACTTCAATTACATTATTATTTATTTTAGCTTCACTTCCACTAAAAGCAGCTCGTGAAGATACATATTTTTTTGAAAAAAAATCTACAACTTCATTCCAATTTAATACATTTTCATCCACTTTACCTGCCCCCATCTTTTGCATTTTGTTTTCAAGAAAATCTTATCATAATAGATTATAAATTTAAAGTAAAAAATCTTAAAAATTTTAATAGACAAAATAATGGACTATCTACTAAATTTTTAAAATATGTTGACATTTTATGTTAATAATGTTATAATTAGTATAATCTAACAGATATCGATAGCTGGTACAGATGGAAGATGTTCCACTGATATCAAGTTTTAGTGTTCATGAGAAACGAGGAGAAGATTCCGATGAAGTTTCAAATGTCCGTTGTGTATCTAGTTAGGAAAAATTTAATATTAGAAGGAGCTTATATGGAAGATTCAGCTATGTAAAAAGCACATATCCGTTTATATTTGTGATATGTGCTTTCTATTTGATATAAATTTGGTCCCACAAAACTATCTTTTGCAGGACTTTTATTATTTTTAATATTGCTTTTTAATTTTCCTTTTTCTTCTTTATCATTTTAATAGCTTTTTCTCTTTCAACCATAATTATATGCCCACATCCTGTGCATTTAAGCTTAAAATCTACACCTATTCTAGTTATTTCCCATGTACTACTTCCGCAGGGATGCTTTTTTCTTGTTTCAACAATGTCTCCCACGTTATATTCATTCATATATAAAACTCCTTTTGGAACATCCCCAATGTGTACTATTCCATTTATGATGCTGTCTCTTCCATATTATTCTTAGTTTTAGTAGTTTTTACTGGTTTTTTTGTAGCCTTTTTCACTTCGTTTAAAACAAGCTTAGGTTCTTCACCTTTTATAACCGTATCACGAGTTATTATACATTCCACTATGTTTTTATTCGTGGGAATATCAAACATAATATCTCTCATTGTTTCTTCAAGTATTGCTCTAAGTCCTCTAGCTCCTGTCTTTCTTTCAATAGCTTTGTCTACAACAGCTTCTATAGCTCCATCATCAAAAGTTAGTTTAACACCATCTAATTCAAATAATTTAGTGAATTGCTTCA
The DNA here is from genome assembly GCA_964401375.1 of uncultured Eubacteriales bacterium. Taxonomy (GTDB): domain Bacteria; phylum Bacillota; class Clostridia; order TANB77; family UBA1234; genus UBA1234. Next base: position 10,578 of record CAYNYD010000027.1, read on the forward strand.
ATAAAGCATTTTTAGGCTTAGATAAAATATCTATATAAGCTTCTCTACTTAATGGTTGAACAGTTGTAATAACAGGTAATCTTCCAATAAATTCAGGAATCAATCCAAACTTAACCAAGTCTTGAGGAAGAAGTTTTTCAAGCATTTCTGAAATATTACTTCCATCTTTTTTTGGAACTTCAACACCGAAACCAAGTCCAGATTTTCCAACTCTTTCACCAATAGTTTTTTCTAAACCTTCAAAAGCTCCTGCACAAATAAATAAAATATTAGTAGTATCAATTTGTATAAACTCCTGCTGTGGGTGCTTTCTTCCACCTTGTGGAGGAACAGAAGCAACTGTACCTTCAATTATCTTAAGTAAAGCTTGCTGTACACCTTCACCACTAACATCTCTTGTAATAGAAACGTTTTCAGATTTTCTAGCAATCTTATCTATTTCATCAATATATATAATACCCTTTTGAGCTCTTTCAATATCATAATCTGCAGCCTGAATTAATTTTAAAAGAACATTTTCTACATCTTCTCCAACATACCCAGCCTCTGTTAACGCAGTTGCATCTGATATTGCAAAAGGAACATTTAATATTTTAGCCAATGTTTGTGCAAGATAAGTCTTTCCACAACCAGTAGGTCCCAACATTAAAATATTGCTTTTTTGAATTTCAACATCTGATTCGACATCTGTATTATTGATTCTTTTATAATGATTATACACGGCAACAGCAAGAGATTTTTTAGCTTCATCCTGCCCAACAACATATTCATCTAATTTTTCTTTAATTTCTCTTGGACTAAGTGTATTTTCAACTACTTCTCCTTCGTCTTCATACATATCTTCATACTCTTCTTCAATAATATTTGAACATAAGCCTACACATTCATCACAAATATAAACACCCGGTCCAGCAATAATCCTTTTTACATTTTCTTGAGGTTTTCCACAAAAAGAACATCTAACAGTCTTTTTGTCTTCATACTTTGCCATAAATTACACCTTCCTTTCACCTTTTATCTTTTGTATATAAAAATAAAAAATTTTCTTTTGATAAATGATTAAAAATCATTTATCTTTTCATAACTTGATCTATTAAACCATATTGCATTGCTTCATCAGCTGTCATAAAATTATCTCTATCTGTATCCTTTTCAATAACTTCTAATGGTTTTCCTGTGTTTTCACTTAACATCCTATTTAATTTATCTCTAGTTTTAAGTAAAAATTCAGCATGAATTTTTACATCTGAAGCTTGACCTTGTGCGCCTCCAAGTGGTTGATGAATCATAATTTCAGCATTTGGAAGTGCATATCTCTTGCCTTTTTTACCAGCTGCAAGTAAAAAAGCTCCCATACTTGCAGCAAGTCCAACACATATAGTAGATACATCTGGCTTTATATATTGCATTGTATCATAAATTGCCATACCAGCTGTAACACTACCTCCAGGACTATTTATATATATATGAATATCTTTATCTGGATCTTCAGATTCTAAGAATAAAAGTTGTGCAACAACTACACTTGCAGTTGCATCCGTTATTTCATCTCCAATAAAAATAATCCTATCTTTTAATAATCTTGAGAAAATATCATAAGATCTTTCTCCTCTACTAGTTTGTTCAACAACATAAGGTACTAAATCATTTTTAATTTCCATAATAATCCTCCTTCATTTTTTAATAGTTTATTTTTCTATATTATCCATAATAAATTTAACTGCTAAATCATATTTCAATTCTTCTCTAGCATAATCTCTTACTTGCTCATCAGCCTTAGCTACAAATTCATCAGCATCTCTGCCATATTCTTTTGCAACTTCTCTTAGTTTATTATCTATATCATCTTCAGTTACTTCTAATTTTTCGGTTTCAAATATAGCTTCTAAAACTAATCTTGTTAAAATATTATGTTCTGCTTTCTCTTTAAAAGACTCTCTAAAGTCAACAATATCTGTATTCGTCATTTTCAAATACGAATCAAGAGATAAGCCTTGATGTTCTAAACGATGTTCCATATCATGAATGTAATTATCCACTTCTGCTTCTAACATTGCCTCAGGAATATCTATTTTTGCATCATGAATAACCTCTTCAATTGCTTCCTCTTCCATTTCATATTTAGCTTTTTTAGCATTCTCTTCTTCTAAATTTTCTCTAGTATCTTCTTTCAATTCTTTTAAAGTATCAAATTCACTAACATCTTTCGCAAATTCGTCATCCATTTCTGGATACTCTTTTGTTTTTATTTCATTTATTTTTACTTTAAATATTGCAGGTTTTCCAGCAAGTTCCTTTGAAAAATAGTTTTCTGGGAAAGAAACATTAACCTCAGTTTCTTCTCCTTTCTTCAAACCAATTAACTGGTCTTCAAAACCTGGAATAAATGTGTTACTTCCAATTTCAAGTGAATAATTTTCTCCCTTTCCACCTTCAAAAGCCTTTTCATCAATAAATCCTTCAAAATCAATAATAGCAGTATCTCCATTTTCTATAATTTTATCATCATCACACGTTATAATTCTAGCATTTTTTTCTGCCATTGCTTTGATAGCATTTTCAACATCTTCTTCTGAAACTGGATATTCTCTTTTTTCTATTTTAATACCCTTGTATTTTCCAAGTTCAACTTCAGGCTTTACAGTAACTATTGCCTCAAATATAAGCTCTTTTCCTTTTCCTATTTGAGTAACATCAATTTCTGGTCTAGCAACTGCTTCTATATTATTTTCTTTTAATACTTCTTCATATATTTCTGGAGCAATTTCATTAAAAGCATCTTCATACAAAACACTCTCACCATAATACTGTTCTACTCTAATTCTTGGTGCTTTACCTTTTCTAAATCCAGGAACGTTAAAATATTTGGCATTTTTAAAAAAAGCTTTACTCATTCCCTCTTCAAACTTTTCTGCATCAACAGTTATTACAAGTTTCACTTGACTATTTTCTAATTTTTCTACTTTTACATTCATTTCAATACCTTCCTTTTTTATTTATTATGCATTCATGTATTATAACACACTTATATATATTTTCCAAGCCTTTTATAA
>CAYNYD010000028.1:0-13375 GCA_964401375.1 uncultured Eubacteriales bacterium
CGTCCTCAGTTATTAAATATTTTAACATAATTTATAAACTATTTCAATACATAAAGTCTTAAATATTTTGACTATTTATATAGTTCCCAACTTTTTTCAAAAGAAATCTTGTTTATATTGATTTTATTGTAAAAATATCGTTCGAGTTTCTCTATCGTAGAAGCTGTGTATAAAGCAAGGCTTGTAAATCCGATTTTGTGGCTCCAAGGCTTCCCACGCGCTAATCGCGCGTGCCGCGTCGCCACAAAATAATTCCGTATTTACTTCACCTTGTTTTATTTACAGCTTCTAACTCATCGAAAAGAACTTTATTTTTACAATAAAATCAATCTGAACAAAGTTTTTGAAAAAATCCTTTTTGAGAAAAATTTCTTTGAAAAAAGTTGTGAACTCTTACATTTTACCTTCCAATAAACATTTGAACTAATATCTTACCATATACTGGAGAACTTACAATTCCAATTCCAGTATAATTATATGCATTACTTAAAATATTCTCTCTATGTCCTTGAGAATTCATCCATGCTTCAACAGCACCCTTTAAAGTAGAATTACCAGCAATATTTTCACCAGCAGCTTTATATGAAATTCCAAACGACTTCATCATATCAAAAGGACTTCCATAAGTAGGAGAATTATGCGAAAAATAATTATTATTTACTAAATCTTCTGCCTTTGTTTTTGCAACTTTTTGAAGTTCCTCATCAAACTTTAAATCTTGCAAACCATAAGCAGCCCTTTGCTCATTAATTAACTTCAACAATTCCTGCTCTTCACTTGTAGCACTAGAAGTAGAAGTTTGAGGTTTTGTTTGAGGCTGGTTTTCAGAACTTGCATTTGAATTTGCAGTTATCCCTCGAACATATTTTTTACTCACTGCACCAATTAAATCTTTCTCAGTTTGAATAACATACCAATCTCCAACTTTTGCAAAAACTCTAACATATTCATTTTTATACACTAAACCTATAGATTTAAAATTTGTACCCGGACCACTCCTAACATTTAGTGCTGATGCAGTTACAATACCAGTAACAAAATCTAAATTTTCATAATATGTCATTCCATATATTACTCCACAAGTGCTTAAAATCAATATAACAAGTGTTAAACAAATATAAAATTTCTTCATAAAAAAACCTCCTTTTGGATATAAGTAAATTATTTCCAAAAAAGAGGTTTTTATACAATTCTATTATTGTTCTATTACTTCACTTGATGAAGGAATACTTATGTTATAAGATTTATTAACACTATTTACTTTGCTATCAATGATTAAATCTACGGCAGAACTTTCATCATCTTCTACCATTTCTAAACTAATCTCTGCATTACCAGAATCAGCAATACCATCTTTTATAGAACCACTAGATTTAATTTTTAAACTTTTTAGTGTATCAAAATTTGTTGTATCAGCACCAATTTTAGTTGCAATTTCCTTAAGGTCATTAAGGTCAATTGAAATTTCATATTTTTTGGTTTTTGTACCACTGATCTTTAATTTATTTTCATTAAAAAGATTTGCTAATAAATCACTAGAACTTTTTAATTGTTCGTATGTATTTTCTGTTATTAAATCTTCATCAATGTTAAAAATCTCCATACTTCCTACATTACTATATATTGTATCAAAAATGTTGAAAAATTCTCTTATACTTTCATCTGTAGTAGCTATCCACTTTCCATTTGCAGTTTCATTAAATAAAGGACTCTTTATATATATCTTTTCTTTTGTTATTATAGCTGAAATATTTAATTCCTTAAGTCCATTCTCGTCAAATGTTTCATACAAAACACCTTTTCCAGTTGCCTTAAAATTTATATCTATAAAAATTGCATCATTAGATTTTTGCATTTTCAAAGTTTCATCAATATCAAGATTTGAATTATTAGACTTTTGACTCTTTTGAGAATACTTCAAAGAACCTTTTACCTTCGCAGATATATCAAATGTTTTTATAGGTTCTGTTTGAGTATTAACTAAATCAAAATATGCTGGAATTTTACTTTCTAACTCACTTTGCAATTTTTGTGTATCAATTACTGCAACCGTTCTATTATCAGCATCCCAACCTACTTTTTTATCCATACTCTCAGCTATAAATCTAACTGGCACTAAAGTTCTCCCATCTATTACTACTGGAGCAGAATCAAGAGTTATATTTGTAGTAACTCCGTCTACAATCTTTTGTGCAGTGGTGCTTCCAATTGTAAGAATTATTTCAATATTATCTTTTTTAGCTGTAATAGGTTCTTCACTAGAAGTATAATTAATGTTCTCATCTGTAACACCTAATTCATTAAAAATTTTTCTAAAAGGCACCATTGTCCTTTCATTAATTATTTGAGGTTCTACATCAGCGAAATCAATATATTTATCATCTAATTTCACTTTAATTGAATTATTCGTATTAGGTGATACAAGAGGATCATTTTCACTAATAGTCATAATTCCATGTTCTTCATCAATTATAGTAGGGAACATTTCGCCGTTTATCTCAACAGCATTTGAAATACAGAATGTTGAGAAAATCATTACAAACAATAGTAATAAACACCAAAATTTTTTCATACGTTTCTCTCCTTTTATAATTTATTAATTTTAATTATATATTCCACCTTTTCATTGTATTCGTTTGTTCCAACAAAGTCAATAAGTAGTTCAGAATTACTTACGGATATATCAAAATTAATTGTTGGATAGTCGTAACATAATTCAGAAAGTTTAACATCATATTTAAATAATTGACTATTTAAAAAATTATAAGTTCTAATAAAAGCATTATCATAAATTACATTATCAAATTTAGTAAAGTCAAAATAATTCAAATTAATATCATTACTATTTATATTTCCAGAAGAAAATTTTGAAGTATTACTAAGCTTAAATAATTTTACAAAAGAATCAAAATCATTTTTTAACATTTCAAAGGTTGAAACATTTATTGAATTTTCATCTATATTACAAACTGTCTTAAATAAATTTGAAAGTGAATCGTTATATTTTCCTTCACAATTTAGCTCTGAATAATTAAAATCAATTTTATTAGCTCCATAAAGTTTAATCAAGCCATCAGATAAAGCCTTAGAAGTAATTGACTTTTCCGTAAAAGTATTTTCAAATTGTATATTATTCCAACCTTCTGATGCTATTTCTGTCATTAATTCATTTGTACCAGAAAAGTCAACAGTAACATTTTGAATAATACTATCATTCGTTTTAGTTTCATTAATTCGGCCACTAACTATTGCATTATTATTTTTAGATGAGTCTTCATTATCATAATAATTTCTTGTTATTGAAAACTCTGTTTGTGATGAATTATTATTTAAAAAACTATATAAATTCGTATACTTTGCAAGTTCGTTTTCAAAATAATCATAATCAATTATCACAGCCGTATTATTTTTAGAATCCCACGCAACCGTTTTTCCAAGACTTTCTGCAATAAATCTAAGTGGTACTAAAGTTCTTCCATCTATTACTACTGGAGCAGAATCAAGATTAATTGTTGTAGTAACACCATTTTCTATTTTTTGTGCTACCGAGTTTCCAATTTGAATAACTATTTCAACATTATCTCCCTTAGCAGTGATAGGCTCTTCACTAGAAGTATAAATAATATTATCATCATTTATTCCTAACTCATTAAATACTTTTCTAAATGGGACCATTGTCCTTTCATTAATTATTCTAGCATTCACTTTTCCACTGCTATCTGTGAAATCAATTATTTTCCCATTAATTTGAACATTAGCATCAGTAGCATAAACAAAAGATGTTAAAGAAAAAAGCATAACAAATATAATAAATATTTTTTTCAAGTTTATTCACTCCTATTTTCAAAATTTTTTAAACTTCTTTCTGCTAAAACTTCATATTTTTTCTTCTTATCTTTAAATTTAGTCTCTATATTTAATATTCCAAAATTAGCATTCATGGGTTGAAAATTATCATTTGGAGTCGAAATATATTTTGCCAAAGCTCCTATTATTGTTTCTTCACTAAAAACAATTTTATCTTTTTTAAGTAATCTATTTACACTATTTATACCTGCTACCAAGCCAGAAGAAATTGATTCGACATATCCCTCTACACCTGATATTTGGCCTGCAAAATAAATATCTGTTCCTTTTAAATTATATGTTTCATCTAAAAGTTTTGGGGAATTAATATATGTATTCCTATGCATAACACCATATCTTACAAATTCTGCATTTCTAAGTGCTGGTATAAGACTAAAAACTCTCTTCTGCTCCCCAAATTTCAAATTTGTTTGAAATCCTACCATATTATATAATGTACCTTCAACATTATCTTGTCTTAATTGAACAACAGCATAATATTTTTTATCAAATCCCACTGGTTTTAATGGTCCATAAGTAAGCGTTTTCTCGCCTCTTCTAGCCATTTCTTCTATAGGTATACAACCCTCAAAAAGTCCCCCATTTTCAAAGCTATGCTTAGTAACCACTTCTGCATTTATAAGTTCATTATAAAATGTTTCATATTCTTCTTTAGTCATTGGACAATTTATATAATCACTATCGCCTTTTCCATATCTATCAGCAGTAAAAGCATTTTCCATATCAATACTTTCTTTAGTAACAATTGGGGCTGCTGCATCATAAAAAAATAATTTTTCTTCTCCCATTAACTCTTGAATTTTTTGTGATAAAGCTTCTGAAGTTAATGGACCAGTTGCAATAATAGTAATTCCATCTGGAATATTAATAACTTCTTCTTTTATAATTTCAATATTCTCATTTTCTTCTATAAATTTAGTAACTAAACTAGAAAACTTTTCCCTATCAACAGCCAAAGCTTGGCCAGCAGGTACTTTTGTCATATCTGCACATCTAATCAAAAGTGAATCTAAGCGTCTTAATTCTTCTTTCAATAATCCACAAGCATTAGTTATACTATTTGATTTAAAAGAATTGCTACAAACTATTTCTGCTAAATCTTTATTTGAATGTGCTGGAGAAAATTTTATGGGCTTCATTTCATATAATTTAACTTTAATTCCTCTTTTAGCGATTTGGTAAGCAGCTTCGCACCCTGCTAATCCTCCACCAATTACATTTATATAATCCATTTTAAGTATTATTCCTTTCCAACAATATAAAATCTAAATATTAAAGATTTCATTTAAAATCATTTTTACTTCTTACAATTAATATTTATATATTGACTTTAAAAGAGAAATTTCTTTTTCATATCCGTCTAATTCATTAGGTGTTTCTAAAAAGAAAGGTAAATCACGAAGATATTTATGATTTATAATTTTTTCAAAAGTTTGTATCCCAATACTTCCTTCACCTATTTTTTCGTGCCTATCTTTATGACTTTCAAATGGATTTTTACTATCATTTATATGAATAGCTTTCAATCTATCAATTCCTATAACTTTATCAAATTCTTCTAAAACACCATCAAGATTATTTACTATATCATACCCTGCATCATAGATATGGCAAGTGTCTAAGCAAACTCCTAATTTATTCTTTAAATTTACACCATCAATTATTCTTTTAATTTCCTCAAAACTTTTACCTACTTCGCTTCCTTTTCCAGCCATTGTTTCAAGCAATACCATCGTAGATTGTTTTTCTGTCAAAATTTCATTTAACGCATTAATTATTAATTCTATGCCTATGTCTACCCCTTGTCCAACATGACTACCAGGATGAAAATTATACATATTATTAGGTATATATTCCAATTTTTTTAAATCATCCTTCATTGTGTCTATGCCAAATCTCCTAATTTTTTCATCAGCTGAACAAACATTGATAGTATATGGTGCGTGTGCTAATATTTTTGCAAAATCATTAGACTCACTTATAGCCAAAAAACTCTTAACATCTTCAGGATCTACTTCTTTTGCTTTTCCACCTCTTGGGTTTCTAGTAAAAAACTGAAATGTGTTTCCACCTATACTAATAATCTCTTTTGCCATATTAGTATACCCTTTAGAAGCAGATAAGTGACAACCTATCTTTAACATATTTAAATCAGTCCTTCCTATTTTGCCTCTTCTAGTGCTCTTGCTAATTGATCTCCACAAGATGTATTTTTAAAGCCACAAGTAATTCCTTTTAATAATTTTATAACTTTTTCCTTTGGCTGTCCTTCAACCAAAGCAGAAATGGCTTTAAGATTTCCATTGCAACCACCTGTAAATCTAACATTTCTAACAATTCCATCTTCAACTTCAAATTCTATCTTTGTAGAACACGTTCCATTTGTTTTATAAGTATACTCCATTAAAAAATCCCTCCTAATATATTATTTCACGAATAAATGTATTATATCAGATAATTTTAATAAAAGTAACTATTATATGGAAATTTATTTAGTCAATTAAGAAATTTATCAATTAAATTAACTGTCGATTCCATAATATTTATTTCTTTTTCAGTAAAATCGTTATCAAGTTTAAAAAATAAGATAAAATTATTATTATTTTTTAATTTGCTTATAGCTTGACAATAATATTCTAAATCATCATCATCTATAATTTTACAAGTTTTATCTTTTTCTATATATCTAATATTACTTACAAATCTTCGTATATCTCTCAATTCTTTAGAAATAATTGAATTCATATATTTAAAACAATATTCCGTATTCCCAATAAAGTAAACAATCATATCTTCATCTATAAGCAGAATATCTAAATCTGTAATAATATTAGTTCTAAGTATTATATTTTCCACCTTACTATTTATATTCATTTGTCTTCCTTTCAAAAAAAATCAAAATCCAAGTATTTTATATTATAGCATGTCTCTATTGGATAGTCCAGCCAATTGGACTATTTTCATATTTTTTCTTGTTATACTTTCAAATGATGAAAACTACACCAAAAAAGAGGTGAGAAAAATGCTACTATCCGATGCCATTAGACTTAGAATAAATTTCTATTTAAATAAGAAAAATATGACTATTTGGCAATTGTATAAATCATCTGGTGTTCCAAAATCTACTCTTTGTGCGATTATAAATGGCAATACTCTTCTTCCAAAGCTAGACACTCTTCATCATATTTGCGAAGGACTAAATATAACCATAAGAGATTTTTTCAAAGATCCAATATTTGATGAAACTGAACAAGATTAATTAAAAAACAGCCCTATGTATTTTTCTGCTTTTCTAAATAAATTATTACTATAATTGATTTTTCAAAATCAATTTCCTGATAATTTATCAAAAAGCTATAAAACACATAGGGCTGACTTGTATCATTATTTATACATTATAAAATAATGCAGATTAATCCTCCACTACCTTCATTTATTACTTTTTCTAATGTCTCTTGAAACTTTAATTGTGCATCTTCTGGCATTTTATATAATTTGTTCTGCAAGCCTTCGTTAACTAATTCATGCAAAGATTTACCAAAAATATTAGATTTCCAAATTTGTTTTGGATCATCTTCAAATTCTTTAAGTAAGTAATTTACTAAATCCTCTGATTGCTTTTCACTTCCAACTATTGGAGAAATCTCTGTTTCAATCTCTGCTTTAATAATATGAAGTGATGGAGCACGAGCTCTTAGTTTAACTCCAAATTTTGATCCTTGTTTTATAATTTCTGGTTCATCTAAACTTAAGTCTTCCATATCAGGGCTTACTATACCATAACCTTTTCTCTTTACATCGTTTAATGCTTGCTCAATCTTATCGTACGCCTTCTTACTCTTAGCCATCGAAGTTACAATACTAAATAAATCGCCCTCTTCATTTACTTCAATTCCAGACATTTCTGTAAGGACTCTATAAAATAAGTTGTTATCCATTTCAACTTTAGCATTAACTCTTCCATTATTTAATAATATTTCATCCACATCAATATTTTTAATCATATTATTATCACTAATATTTTTCATTAATAATTTAATTTGCCTTAAATTTTTCATATCTGATAAATTATTTTTTATTAAATCCAAAATATCTTTCTTTAGCCAATGAGTAGAATCTAGTGCATCGATCCATTTAGGGAAATTCATATCAATTTCATTTATTGGAAATTCGTATAAAATTCTTTCCAATATTAAATTTACATCATTATTATTTAAAAGCTCACAATTAATTGGTAAAACTGGGGCATCATACTTATTTTCTAATTCAGTACATAAACCTTTAATTGCTTCATTATTAGGATCAACTGTGTTTAAAATTATGACAAAAGGTTTGCTTTGATTTTTTAATTCTTTTACTACTCTTTCTTCAGCATTTAAATAATCGTTTCTATCAATTCCAGTAACACTACCATCAGTTGTAACTAAAATACCTATTGTAGAATGTTCCTCAATAACTTTCTTAGTTCCGATTTCTGCAGCCTCTTCAAATGGCACTTCTTCTTCAAACCAAGGTGTTCTTACCATTCTTGGAACATCACCTTCCATATGTCCAATGCTGTTATTAATTAAGTACCCTACACAATCAACCATTCTAGTATTAAACTTGACATTATTGACAGTGATTTCAACAGCTTCATTTGGAATAAATTTAGGTTCCGTTGTCATTATCGTTCTTCCATTTGAACTTTGTGGCAATTCATCTTGAGCCCTCTGTCTCTTATAATCATCTTTTATATTTGGAAGTACCGAAAGTTCCATGAATTTTTTTATAAAAGTTGACTTTCCTGTTCTAACTGGACCAACAACACCTATGTATATATCTCCATTTGTTCTTGTCGCAATATTTTGATATATATTGTAATTCTCCATCAAAAATCCTCCTCCTTATGTTTTTGTGTTTGTACACATCACTTTAGTTAATCTATATGAAAGGATTTCTAAAATATGCATGAAAAATTAAAAATCAAAAATTTTCTGTTTGTTGGCAATTAAACCTTTACAATAATTATTCTTAGATAATAGAAGAAATTTAAATAACTATAAAATAAAAAAAGTTACCAATTTTTGTTTTGATAACTTTTTTTATTTTAAGCTGTTCCTAAAGCTTTTTTCTTAAGTGGATTGTGAAGTGTATTTATTTCTTTATCAGTTGTATCTTTTGTAATTGTTGTATCTTTTCCATTCACTTCTGTTGCAGTACCATAGCTTTCTTTATCAGCTAACTTCTCAAGACTTACACTTGCTTTAACTGCTACTTTATTAGCTTTAATTGCAAGTTTATAAACCTCCATCGTTTTTTTGCTTATTGTATTCCAATTAAACTCTCTAATAACTTTTTCTCTAGCATTTTTTGCCATAGTTTTGCATAAATTTTCATCAAATAATGCTTCTAATATAGAATCTGCAAGAGAATTTGGATTCCCAGCATAAGATTTTAGTCCATCAATTCCATGAGAAATAATTTCATTTAAACCTCCCGCATCAGATACAACAGTTGTAGCTCCTGCAAGCATACCCTCCAATGCAACAATTCCAAATGGTTCATATAAACTAGGAAAAGTAGCAATGTCTATTGCTTTATACATTTTTGTTATCTGATTATCATTTAAATAACCTGTAAAGTAAACCTTATTCGATATTCCTAGAAAATCAGCCAACCCTTTTAATTCATCTAAACATGGTCCTCTACCAGCAATAACAAATTTTACATTTGGATAATTTGATAAAATCTTTGGTGCAGCTTTAAGTAAAATTTGAATCCCTTTTTCATTAACAATTCTTCCCGCAAAAAAAACTATTTTTTCATGATCAGCTGCATAGTTTCTTCTAAAGTCCCAATCTCTTTCTTGATTGTCAAATTTATTTACATCAATTCCATTTGGAACAACAAAAACATCATTCTCTGGCTTTCCAAATAAATTTTTTATTTCATTCTTCATATAATAACTATTACAAATTACATGACTAGCTTCGTATGTCAAAAGCCATTCCACATCATTAATATATCCTTGTGATTTATTATGAATACCCTTATTTCTACCACTCTCTGTTGCATGAATAGTTGCAACCAATGGCAATTTATAAGATTTTTTTATAGCTCTAGCAGCATAAGCAACAAGCCAATCATGAGCATGAACAACATTAAATTTTCCATATTCTTTAATTACAGCCGATGCTTTTTCCAACATACAAAAATTTAACTGCATTACCCAGTCAATTAAATTATTTGCATTTATTGGATAATTTGCTACTCTGTGTACAAATACATCTCCATCTTTTTCAAATTCTTTAGTGTCTCCCTCTTGATAAGTTATAACATGTACCTCATGACCTTGCTTGGCAAAGTTATGTGACAAATCATGCACAACCCTAGCAATCCCCCCAACTATTCTTGGTGGATATTCCCAGGAAAGCATCATTATCTTCATAAAAACTACTCCCCTTCAAACTTTAATCTCTCGTACCTTATATGATAATTCTATACAAATAGTGCCTATTTGTAAAGATAATCTACAAATTTTTTCAAAATATTAAAAAGACTATTGAAATTAAAAATGTTTTAATATAAAATATTTTATTAGATATGGAAGAAAATTTATGTATAATTTTCATATTATATAACAAATGATAAATTGGGGAGGGAATATTTTGACACGCACCTATAAGTCGGAGTACTATGATTTACCAACTAAATATGATAATACAACGGTAAAATTACTAGTTCAATCTCCTACTAGAATGTTTGCCTATTGGGATATTTCTGACAAATTTATTGTAGAATTTTCAAAAAATAATGCAAATTATGAAACATCAATTCCTTTTCTTAAGATAACAAATTTGACAATGAATTATTCTTATGAAATACAAATTAGTCCTTTTTCAAATAATTATTATATTGAAGTTAAGGATCCAGATTGTGATTATAAAGTTGAATTATTAAGGAAATCAAAAGGTAAATCTTTTCTAATATCTTCATCAAATAATGCACATATACCTAGAAGTTCACCATGTGAATATAATGAAGATATTGTATTTAGAAATTGTGTGTGTATGTCTGTTACCGATAAGTTTAAAATATATACTCAAAATAGAAAAGAGCTTAAAAAATACACAGATTTATCTTTGGGAGATTACGAAAATTCTTATAGTTCACTTAATAACTTTCAAAAGTAAATGGAGGTAAAATAAATGCCAAAAGGGTATTTAAATATTGTTTTACATGCACACTTGCCTTATGTAAGGCATCCAGAGAGTGAGGAATATATAGAGGAAAGATGGCTTTTTGAGGCTATCACCGAAACCTATATTCCTCTTTTAATTTATTTTCAAAAACTAGTAGATGAAAATATAAAATTTAGAATAACTATGAATATCAGTAGTCCTCTAATAACTATGTTAAAAGATCCATTATTGCAAGCAAGATATAGAATGTATTTAATTGAACGTATACGACTTGCTAGTAAAGAAATAAAAAGAACTAAAGATAATAAAGAATTAAACGATTTAGCTAAAATGTATTTTTGGAATTTTAAGGAATATTATATATTTTATAAAAGAAAATATAATTCTGATTTAATTGAAGCATTTAAACATTTTCAAGATATTGGAGTTTTAGAAATAATCTCTTGTCCTGCTACTCACGGTTTTTTACCACTTTTAAATGTTAATCCAACAGCCGTTAATGCTCAAATAGCTGTTGGTGTTGACACATATAAAAAAGCTTTTGGGCGAAATCCAAATGGAATGTGGCTCTCTGAATGTGCGTATATTCCAGAAATAGAAACTACTCTTAGAAAATATGGAATTAAGTACATATTTTTAGAAACACATGGAATTTTAAATGCCAATCCAAAACCTCTATACGGTACTTTAGCACCAATTGTATCTCCTAACGGATTAGTTGCATTTGGTCGAGATGATGAAAGTTCTAAACAAGTTTGGAGTTCAATATGTGGGTATCCTGGAGATCCAAATTATAGAGAGTTTTATAAAGATATTGGCTATGAATCGGAATGGGAATATATAAAAAGATATGTTTCTAGAAGTGGTCATCGAGTTGATACAGGAATTAAATATTATAAAATTACAGGTAAAACAGATCGAAAAGAATTATACAACAAAGATAATGCTATGAAAGTAGCAGAACTTCAAGCAGATCATTTCATTAATTCTAGAATTGATCAAGTAAATTCTGTATATAATAATATGAAAATACCACCAATTATAACTTGTCCTTATGATGCAGAACTTTTTGGTCATTGGTGGTATGAAGGTCCTTATTGGCTATATATGTTATTTAAAAAAATTCATTATAATCAAGATACAATAGAATTAATTACTCCTACAGAATATTTAGAAAAATATCCCAATATTCAAGAGTCTTCTCCATCTATTTCAACTTGGGGTGCTCATGGGTTTAATGAAGTTTGGTTGAATCCAGCAAACGATTATATATATAGACATTTGCACAATGCTGCTGATAGAATGCAATATTTAGCAGATACCTATAGAATGCCTTATCCTATGCAAAAAAGAGCTTTAAATCAATGTGCAAGAGAATTATTATTAGCTCAAAGTAGTGATTGGCCTTTTATTATAACAGCAAATACTATGGTTGAATATGCACATAAAAGAGTCAAAGATCATATTGGTAGATTTAATGCATTAGCAAACATGATTGATAAAAATGAAATAGATGAAGAATATTTAGAAGATATTGAATATAAGGATTTAATTTTCCCTGATATAGATTATAAAATTTATGGAGTTACCAAATAAATATCCACCAGCTAGGCTGGTGGTTTTATAATACAATAAAGTCGTACTACATCTTTTATTTTGTGGTATGGCAAATATTTGTAAATCTCTTCTCTTGTTAAATCATATTCTGTTGCTGCCTCTTTTACACTTTATTTCCATCCTCTGCTACTTTTATAAGCTTCTTCCTCGAATAGTCTATAAATAATAATCATTGATCTAATTTCTTATCTGTATTTACTTCTCTGTATTTACTTTACTTTTTAAAAATTTAGGTAATTCTATAAAATGTATTTCCTATTCTACTAATTCCATTTTCTTTATGTTTTTTATTTTTATTGTTTGATAATCAACTAATATAGAGCTATCTTCATAAAATTCATCATTATATATTCCTATAATTTCACTATTATTTTTAAGTGTAACTTTAACCTTTTTATCAAACATTGAATCATAATATTTATTGTGAAATTCTCTGCTTACCTTTAAATTTTTTGGCTCTACAGTGATATTATTTTCTTTATTTAAATTATCTAAAACTGTCTTTTCAATTTCTCCAAACACCTTTTTAAAATTATCCAACTTTTTTATTTCTTCTACTGAAAGTCCTGTTACTTCTGATATTGTGTCTATATCAATTTGCTTTTTAAGCATTTTTTTAGCTATCTCTTTTTTATTTTTTTCTATTCCACGTTCCATACCTCTTTTCATACCACGCTCTTCTGCATCTTCTATTCCTGTGTTATAAT
>CAYNYD010000029.1:0-13355 GCA_964401375.1 uncultured Eubacteriales bacterium
GGAATTAAATAATTTATATTATTTTGATTAAACATATTTTGTACAATTTTATGATCATAAGTCACAGTTCTGGCCCATGTTGTTGCCGAAGTAACCAATAAAGCTGACATTCGTTTATGCTCAATTTCTAATTTTTCATTTTTTGGTTTAACCTCTCTCACTAAAAATATTGGATTGTCTTTGACTTCTATTCCTTCCATTGTTATCCCTGATATCGAATCACCGCTATGTTCAGCACTAAGTTTTTCACGTATCGCCGTTTCTATCGAATTTAGCACGTCCTCTACGTCACCTCCTAGTATATAGTATCCATATACTGTAGCATCTAAATCTGAAGGTGGTGTATAGCCAGTTTCTTCACTTCCATATCCTGGTAAGTAATCACCTTTAGTAAATTCTGAGCCAATTAGTTCATCCAAAGAATATGTTGCAGTTACAGGATAGTCTGTTACATCATAATATGTTGGAGGATCACCTGGTTCCATATACGTAGGTCCACCATTAAGCAAACCAGGGTCAGTTGGGGTTAATCTCATTGCATTAGCATTTACCGTAACAGTATCACCTTCTATAATAACTGCTTTCTTAAAATCATAAACATACCTTATTCTACGTTTTTTTTCTCCATTTTCATATACTACATGTCCATCATCATCTTTTAAAACGAACTCATCTTCATCCAACCCAGAATATCCATTTAAATTATAAAATGTTGCTTCTAATCCAACCTTTTGAAATGTTGCAAAAGTATGTTGATGTGCATCTGGTTTAGGCGTTTCATTTGCTCCTAGTTCCATTCTTGAATATTCAAAAGTTTCTCCAGCATGTTCTCCACTTTCTACCGTTACACTTACTGTCGTTCTATGATTTTCAGCTCCATGACATGCTTCGTTATATACTTGCTTAATATGGGCTATTACATCTTCATCCTCTTCTACTAAATCTTGTTTCAGTATTGACCATGCTGATAACAGCATTTCTCTTGGCATATATCTTCCTAATAGCGTCCTCAATGGTATTCTATATATTGTTGCTTTTGTCTCATCTGTAAACACTGGTCCAATTGTATAGTTTGCTTCTACATCTACCTCTGGCCATACAACTGGCATTATACCTAATGTCATTCTTTGAGTATCTTTTTGTCTTTCCATGCTTAAACCTAATTCCATATTATTCACATTTAAAAGATATGGTATTTGTACTGCATTGCCTTTCTCATTAAAATAATATGAAAAATTAATTTCCTCTCTAATTGAATATATATATGGTTCTAAGTGTCCTCTTGGATCTCCACTCGCAAGTATATGATCAATACTTGCAAGATCAACTCGTTCTGTTAAATATCCTTCAGAATCAATACCCACTTGTCTACAAATAGAATCATAAATTTTTCTACTTATTGAATCCGTATAATGTACATATTTAGGGTTACCGGTTTGGATCTCTGTATGAACTTGATTTATTAAACTCACTCCAAAGATCATTATAGGTATCTACATAAAGCATATGCGGATTACTATCACAAAGTTGCTTCATCGCTTTATTAAATTCGCTTATACCTTTATTATTTAAAACGTTTCCTGGTCTACCTGGATCATAAACAGGATTAACCGAAACAACATATATAGCATGGTCTTGAGAAAGCTTTGTTAATAAATCTGAATACTTTTTTATTGCATCTTGTAATTCACTTTCACCAAACCAAAGTCCATCATTTACTCCAAGATTCCATATATATGTTTTAGCTTCTAATTTTTTGTTTCCATTTCTCATTGCAGTCATAAAATCGTCATATTCCCAACCACTCTTAGCAAGCCAATTTTTATTGTTTGGTTTAGATCCAACTGCTCCCTTCATATCAGAAAATCTAGAATCTCCTATAAATACATAGTCCATTGTTTTTCGACCTGGAACTGTAGCACTAGGATCTCCACCACTAGGAATTACTGTCGCTGCTTCTGGATCATTTAATGCATCAAATACTGTATCTCCTGAATCAACCTTAAACTCATACACTAAGTATGGTCCCATAGTTCTGTTATTTCCGCCTAGTGTTGTTTTTTTATTCTGAACACCATGATATTCACGAAAATCTCCATTTCTTCCTCCACTACCACTTGCTTTTGCTGCTTCTATACATGGTGTATTATTATCTTCACTACCTTGGTCATATTGAGATTCTACACTTAATAACTTAACAACACCTGGCTTCTGTAACTTTTCTAATGCTTCCAAATAGCTATCTCTTACTGAATCTGAGGGACAATTTTTTGAATAATAATCTCTTTCTTTTTGAAAAACACCTTGATTTTCTGTTACATCATAATTATCTTGTCCTCCATGTCTTATGTATTCTGCAGCATCCATTAATACTGCATACTCATATGTTCTAAAATTTCTTAAGTTCTCTGTATTTACTAAATTTGCATAACCTGATTCTATTAATGGTTCAATAGTCTCCCAATCTTCTTGAAATGTACTATATGTTACAATTCCATCTTGCTTATCAAACCAATATCCAGCTACTCTAATACATATCGCAATAAGAATTATTATTAATACAATTAGTAAAATGAAACCTACAATCATCCCTAAAGGTGAAATGAAAAATTTTATTGCATTACCAATGTTTCTCATAAAGTTCATTATTTTATTAATCGTCCTTTTTATAAAATTATCGTTATTACCATTTCCACTCAATACTATACACCCACTTTTTATCGATATAAATTTCATTCATATCTAATTATATATGATTAAAATACATATATCAACAAAAAATGACAAGAAATTTTTGGATTAATTAATTCAATGCCATATTTATTCCATTAGCAATTATTCTAGAAATATTTTCTACTACTTCATCTATTTCATTCGGTGTAACCATGCTATTATTTTCAATTCCTGGAAGAACATTTTCAATAAAATTATAATATTCATCTCTTTTCTCTGTTTCAATATTATCTTTTTCTATTATACCCTCTATAACATCACTAACAATCGTTTTAGAATCTACAACTGTCGGTATTCCAATAGCAATTACTGGAATACCTAAAAGATCTTTGTCTATTCTTCCCCTATTATTTCCAACTCCTGAACCGAGGAGCTATACCTGTATTTGAAATTTGAATAGTATTTTTTATTCTTTTAATATTTCGTGCAGCTAATGCATCTATCACAATTATTGCATTTGGATTCACTTTCTCAACAATAGCTTTTATAATATCAATTGTTTCAATTCCTGTTGTTCCAAGCACACCGAGGAGTGATAGCACTAACTTGTCTTGTTCCCTCTTTTATATATTGTGGAACATACTTTACTAAATGTCTTGTTATATCTATCTGTGAGATTACTTTTGGTCCCAAAGAATCTGGAGTTACATCTTCATTTCCAAGACCAACTACAAGAACAGTGTCTTCATTTGACAAGTTTAAAAGTGATTTTATGATTGAAGTAATTTTATCACTTACTTTATTATCTACATCTTCAATACCTAAATGTAAATTTTCAACTTCCAAAGTATAATATTTTCCAATAGGTTTTCCTAATGCATTTGCTCCCTCTTCTGAAACAATTTCAACTTCTGTAACAGAAAAACCTTCTGAAACATTTTCTACATGTGTTTCTATTCCTGGAATTTCATCTTCGATTTTCTGTGCTTTTTTATACATTTCTCTAGTTTCAACAGCTAAATCTGTTCTAATATTCCAATCCATAAACAATCTCCTTTACATCTTTATTTAAAAAATTCGTTCAAAAAAAGAATAGTCAATTTGCCTATTCTTATTATTTTCAAATTATAAATATATTATTCACATCGCATTAATTAAACAAAGTTCTAGCCCTATTTTCAAATCTATTTTTCCAATTTTTGAATCAGCATCAAGATTAGCTAAATTAATGATAATATCTTCTAATTCATTTAATTCAAATCTTCTTGCTTGATCTTTATATTTATTAATTATAAAAGGGAATTTTGTATTTAATTCATCAGCTATGCTTCTATTTTCTAATATACATATTTTAGTAATTAGTAAAGATTTAAAATGTCTTGCAATCATAATTAAAATTTTTTGTAAAGGCTCTTTTTGTGCTAATAATTCTTCTAAAAATTTTAATGTATTAGATATATTTCTTGTTCCAATACAATCTGTTAAATCAAAGATTATTGTTTCTAATGTTCTAATTCCAACTTTCTCAATATCATCTTTTAAAATTTCTTCTCTTTCTCCTATATAATCAATCATTTTTTGAATTTCATTAAAAAGCAATAATTTATCTGCTGAACATATTTGAATCATATAATTTGCATTTTCTATAGAAATATTTTTATTATATTGTCTTGTTATAGAAACTACCCAAGGTGCAATATCTTTTTTACTTTTAGGTTTATTACACTCAATACATTTACCATTTGCACTAACAAATTTATATATCTTACTCCTTGCTTGAAAATCCCCAACAAAAACAATAACATTTGTATCAATTGAATTTAATATATTTTTCGTTACATCATCGTTAAACCAATCATTTTTGTTATTTGAATTTTCATCATCACTCGACATTTTTGTTGCAATATTTACTATAATTAATTTTTTCTCAAATCCAAAAGGATAAGTTGTAAGTTCACTAATTAAAGAAGATATATTATCTTTATCTAAAACAATATAATTAATCCCTTTCACTAATTCTCCAAAATTTTTCTTTATCTCTTCTAGTTTTCTATTTCTTTCAAATAAATCATCACCTGTAATTAAACATATATTATTTTCCATATTTTTTCTCCATTTTTTATTTAATAGGTTCAGCAAATTTTGCTGAATGTGCATGACAAATTGCCAATGCCATTGCATCTGTGGTATCATCAAGTTTTGGAATTTTATCTATTTTTAAAATTGCTTTTACCATAGACTGTACTTGCTTTTTATCTGCCCTTCCATATCCAACAACTGATTGTTTAACTTGAAGAGGTGTATACTCATATATTGGAGTATTAGTTTTTGAAGCAGCAATCAAAACTGCACCTCTGCCTTGTGCAACTCCTATAGCTGTTGTTGTATTAGTATTAAAAAATAACTCTTCAATAGAGATTGCATCTGGCTTATATTTGTCAATAAGTTCCACCATATCATCAAATATTTTTTGCAATCTTTTTGGGAAAGGCACTCCTGCTTTTGTTTCAATTGCACCACTATTTAGAAGTTCAAAATGATTTCCAGAATATTCTATTACTCCAAATCCAGTTATTGCATACCCTGGATCTATTCCAATAATTCTCATATTTACAACCATTCCTTTTATAATCCCAAACTATGTAAAGAAAAAATTGAGGCAATTTGTTAAAAAATTCATAATCTTTTATACATACTGCTCTGACTTGTTTTTCTAAAAAATATCGTTCGAGTTTCTCTATCGCAGAAGCTGTAAATAAAGCAAGTTTCGTAAATCCGATTTTGTGGCTCCAAGGCTTTCCACGCGCTAATCGCGCGTGCCGCGTCGCCACAAAATGATTCCGTATTTACTTCACCTTGCTTTATTAACAGCTTCTAACTCATCGAAAAGAACTTTATTTTTTAGAAAAACAAGTCTAAACAGTAATTAAAAAAAACACAGAAATTGACCAATTATTTTCCAAGCTCTAATTCTCAATTTTAGCTCAAACCAAGTTGCAAAAGAATTGAGGCAATTTCAAGGCGGACAAACGAAAAAACCGGAAACGTATCGAGATACGTTGAGGATTTTTGATGTGCAGTCCAACACAGAAATTGTCCAATTATTTTCCAAGCTCTAATTCTCAATTTTAGCTCAAACCAAGTTGCAAAAGAATTGAGGCAATTTCAAGGCGGACAAACGAAAAAACCGGAAACGTATCGAGATACGTTGAGGATTTTTGATGTGCAGTCCAACACAGAAATTGTCCAATTATTTTGCAACTTTTAGGTATTGAGAATTGCCATAGCTATACTCCAAGCTTGAGCAACAGCTCCTTTTGGTTTCCTTGGCTCTTCAGCATCATATATTTCATTTATGCTTCCTATGCAACTTTCATACATCATACCCTCTATATCTGGCAAAACTAAAGGCTTTCTTCTAAGCTTATAACAAGCTTCATAATAGCCTATCAACAAATAAGGCCAAATTGTTCCTTGATGATAACTTGAATCCCTTGAAAACACATCTCCTCCATATTGAGATCTATATTCATTATCTTCTTTATTTAAAGTTTTTAACCCCTTAGGAGTTAATAATTCTCTTTCTATTACATCAACCACCTCATTAGCCTTTTCATTTTCTAAAATAGGAAAATCCAATGATATAGCACAAATTTGATTAGGTCTAATTTGCATACTATCAGGCTCAATTACATCTTTTAAACCATTGCCTTCAATATAAAATTTTTCAAAAGACTTCTTAACTTTATTTATTAAATCTTTATCTTCAAATTTTTCTCCAACTATCTCCGAAAACCTATTCATTATATTTAATGCATTATACCATAAACAATTTATTTCAACAGCCTTTCCATATCTTGGTGTAGGAACATAATCCCCAATTTTTACATCCATCCAAGTTAATTGAGTATTCTTGTTTCCTGCCATAATAAGTCCATCATCATCCATTTTAATATTATATTCCGTACCATTTTTATAAGCCCCAATTATTTCTTTTAAAATAGGAAAAACCTTTAATAATAAATCTATATCATTAGTATATTTAAAATATCTATATACACTATTAATATACCACAAAGATGCATCAACACTATTATATGCTTTTCCACCTTCTTCATCAATAACATTAGGTATTAAGCCATTTTTTACATATTTAGAAAAAGTCAATATAATATTTTTTGCATCATTAAATCTATTTGTTTTTAAAAGCAGACCCTCTAGAGAAATAAAGGTATCTCTTCCCCAATCACTAAACCAATGATAACCAGCAATAATTGTTTTACCATACTTCTTCTCAATAATAAAATTATCCGCAGCAATTGCTAAATCTTTTTCCAAATCATTTGTAGCATTGAACATTTTGCAATATTTCTGAAGTCTTGTTTCCTCACCCCTGATAATTTGCATTGCATTTGATTTTATATTTTTGTCATCAACAGCTGCAACAAATTCTATAACCTTTTCTTGATTTTTTAATATATCAACTTCAAAAAATCCAGGCATAAAATGACTTTCTACAAATTCAAAACCTCTTTCTTTTTCAATATTATAATACATATTTTGATAAAAAGTATTATAATATTGGGTATATTCACCCTCTGATATTGCCATATATAAATCATGTTCAGAATTCAAATTTACTTTAACATAATTCTCTGTAATTTCTTGACTAGCCCTATATAAATTATTTACACTATGAAAATTTCTAAAATTAACTAAAGGTGATAATTTAAGTTTTACATTATTTCCATTTGATTTTATAGTATAAGTTATAGCAACTTTATTTTCTCCATGACTCATACCAATCTTCTTGATAATTTCAACACCATGAACATTGTAATAAAATTCAGGTAAATATTCTTTGGCAAAAGCTTTTTGAAATTTAAAACCTTTTTCTATATAATTTGGGCACTCATTTGTAGAAATACTATATGTTCCTTTATTTAATATTATCTCTTCATTTAATTTTGAAAGAACAACATATCTTTCAAAACTATCATTTAAAGCAGCTACTAAAAGAGCATGATATTTTCGTGTATTCATTCCATTAATTGTACTAGAAGCATAACCACCAATACCATTTGTAATTAGCCACTCTTTTTTAGTATCATAACTCAATTCTTTTTCATTTGTAATTATCATAAGAAAACTCCTTTATTATTTTCTTTTTTCCATTCCTGTAATAACCTTTACATCTCTAAATAAAACACTTTTTTTCTTGTGCTTTGAATTAACTTTTTTCATTTTTTCATCAACATTATAAAATTCTAAGCCTTGCTTATCTGCAGATAAATCCATATTTTTAATCATTATATCAATTATTTCTTTTGCAAGTTTAACAGGATCATGTCTGATTTTACCGTTTTCTCCAACAATAGATAAATCATTAACCACTAATTTTACACCTGTATTTTTTACTTTTATTTTATCAACATCTATAACTTCTGAATTTTCTTTATTATACATTCTAATATATTCTGGCATAACAGCACTATCACTTGCAATACAATAATCAAAAATTCCTTTGCCAACATGCTCGTGTATAACATTTATATAATCTGAAAGAGAATATCCATCTGTTTGTCCATATTCTGTCATTAAACTTGAAACAAATATTTTAGTAGCTTTACTTTTTTTTATTTCATCTGCAATCTCCTTTATTAAAAGTATTGGTAATATACCTGTATAAAGGCTTCCTGGGCCAATAATAATCAAGTCTGCCTCTTTTATGCTCTTTATAACATTAGGTGCAGGCGTACATCTTTCTGGAGTAATAAAGACTCTATCAATAGGAAGTCTTTTTTCGATAGGTACATCAATCATTTCTTTTTTGCCATGTAATCTTGTTCCATCTGAAAGTACAGCTCCCATAGTAACTTTATCTATAGTAGCTGGCAACACTTTTCCGTTCATACTTATAAAATTAGAAAGTGCATATACTGCTTTTGAAAAGTTATTATCATTAATATCCATCATTGATTTAAAAACTATTGTGCCTAAATCTTCACCATATCTAGTATTACAATTAAAAAATTTCTCTAAATCATTATTCCCTTTTTCAGCTAAGGCAATCATTGCTCTTTTTACTTCACCAATTTCTAGCAGCTGATCGTTTGAATTTTTTTCATAAAAAGTTGATACTACAGAGGTAATATTATTTGAAAATAATTTCATTCCATTTAACAAAGTTGCCATTCCTTCGCCTTGACCAATTACAACTACTTTTACATTCTTATCTAAAGTTTTTTTATCAAATAACAATTTTTTTATATTTAACTTTCTAGTATTTGAAGAAACATTCGCTTCGGCAAGAGCCCTAAGAATTCTCCTTTGAGCAAGTAAAAAGCCCATTACTATAAGTACAAATCCTATGATAAATAATAAAGCTGTAACAACAACATTTGAAACACTTAATTCATTATATAATTTTAAGTTTGATATTCCATAACTCAAAGATAATGTTCCTAATATTACTAATAAAAGATATCTTTTTATTTTCAAGCCTGATCCAAGCCAGTCTTTTAAATTATTCATTTTTAGTACCATTCCTTTCTAAAAGCACAAACTATTTCTCCACACCTATTATCCTTACTTCTGGTTCAAGCATTACTCCAAATTCTTTATTAACCTTTTCTTGAACATATTTAATTAATCTGATAATGTCAGTTGACGTTGCATTTCCTTTATTTATTATAAAACCAGAATGTAAATTTGACACTTCTGCATCTCCTATTGAATAACCTTTTAACCCAGCATCTTGGATAAGTTTTGCTGCATAATCATGTTGAGGTCTTTTGAAGGTGCTACCCGCACTGAACTTATTAACTGGTTGTTTCAATTTTCTAGAATTCATATTTTCATTCATTTTTTCCTTAATCTGTGCTTTATCGCCATGAGCTAATTTTAACTTTGAAGACAATATAACAAAATTACTTTTTTGAAAAATACTACTTCTATATCCGAATTTATGCTCATTTATTTTTGATACATTTCCTAAGTAATCTGTAACTTCAGTTTCTACAACTAAATTCCCTACTTCTCCTCCATACGCACCAGCATTCATAACAATTGCTCCACCTAAAGTTCCAGGAATTCCACACGCAAATTCTAATCCTGTTAAAGAATTTTGCAAAGCAATATTAGATAATTTTGCTATCATAATACCAGAATCGGCTACTATTTCATCATCTCTAATCTCATAATTATCTATGTTTATCTTAATAACAAGTCCTCTTATTCCACCATCTCTTACTAACAAATTGCTACCATTTCCGACAATCGTCTTTTCACAATCTAACATGAGTAATTTTTTTATCTCATCTTTAGTTTCTGGAACGACAAAGATATCTGCTGGGCCTCCAGTTTTAAATGTTGTATGCTTACTCATTGGTTCATTTATAAATATATTTTTTTCATTAGTGATGCTTGCAATTTGTTTTGTAAGGTCCATATAAACATCCTTCCATTATAAATATTTATTTAATATTGAAGCTCCAATAATTCCTGCATCATTTTTTAGCTTAGCAACTTTAAGATTAAAATCATATGTAAATTTATTATATATTTTGTTTACAATTTTTGATTTTAAATTATATATAAATTTTTCTTCGTACTCTGCTAATCCTCCACCTATAACAAGCATTTCTGGCTCATATAAGTTAATCACATTTGCCAATCCCTCAGCTAAATTTTCAATATAAGAATCTAAAACATTTTGAATATTAGGATTTTTTTCACTTAAATAAAACACCTCATCTAAACTTTCTAAATCTGTAGTATTTAACAAAGCAGAAACAGATGCATATTTTTCAAAGCAACCGTTTCTACCACAATTACAAGGAATTCCATCTTTTTCTATAACTATATGCCCAATTTCTCCTGCCCCACCTGCACTACCAGTATATAAATTTCCGTTTAAAATTATTCCTGAACCAATTCCTGTTCCTATTGTTACAAGAATATAATTTGAAAACATTTTCCTATCTACAAATTCATATTCAGCAATTGTAGCACAATTTGCATCGTTAGACATATATATTGGTAATCTTGTTTTTATATAATCTGTAATATCGACACCACTTAATGGTAAATTACAAGTATAATTAATGGTCGTATCATTAGATAATCCTGGTATTCCTATGCCGAATATTATCAACTTGTTCCTCATATTTAAAAATAAATTTATTTATTTTTTCAAAAGCTTTATCTAAGTCAATTTCTTTATCACCATAGTATATATCTTCTCTTACAATAATATTTCCATCATCATCAACCAATCCCATTCCAATGTGTTTTCCACCAATATCGATTCCTATATTAATAAAAATCACCTCCATGACCCAATTGTATTAATCATGTCTAGCATTGATTGTAACATTGGACCATATTCTTTCTTATTCTCTTTTATAGATGGTTTTGAATTGCTATAATCGTTTTCTTTTATATTTTCTTCATTTTTATTTTTTTCATATTCATCATTATCATCTGTATTATTTTCTATAGAATCATTATTTTTATAGTTTTCTTTTTTACTATAAGTAATCTCAGGTTCTATTTCAATATCTTTATAATACCAATTTAATATTTCAATATAATCAAAGCCATTTTCTGCCATACCCATAGCACCATACTGGCTCATTCCAACTCCATGACCATATCCTTTTCCACTAAGCACATATTCATTTGTGTTAGAATCAAAGCTCATTTCAAACCATGTACTTTTAACCAAAGATGAACCTAGTTTTGTCCTAATATTATTGTTTGTATAAATTTCATTACCTATCTTCATTTTTGTAACTCTTCCATTTTCAGATTTTCCTAAAATTTCCATTGTACCAAATTTATTTTTTGAAATTCTAGCTTCCCATTCTGATTTTCCTTCTATGTATGGTTCATATGTATCTTCTACTCCTACTAAATACGGTAAAGATGAACTCCATATATTTTCTGGTGCTTCAGTATGTCCTCCACTTGTTGAAAAGAAAAATGCTGAAATTATTTCGCCATCATAAGTAATAACTTGACCTGATGTGCTATCTACTGCTTCTTTTACAATATCTTTTACAGTTCCAGATTTATATACTTGATCGGTTGTGGTGCAAGTCATATCATAATCTTCGTACTTAGAATTTTGCATGTTATACAAGGCATATGTTCTAGATGCCACAGCTTGAGCTTTTAAAGCTTCTATACCAACTTCTTTTACTTCTTCACCTTCTTTATAGCTAGTACCCATTTCATTAGAAACTACTCCATATAAATATTCATCAAAATTAACTTCAATTATTGAACCATCATTTAATTTTATTCTAATAGTTTCTGGAACTTCTACAGAAGCATAAGATACTGTACCAAAAATCATAATTAATAAACATACAACATATATTATTTTTTTCATATGTATTTCTCCTTTTTTTTCATTATTCTCAGTCTATTATATCATAAGGGATATTCAAGTCAAATAAATTTAAACATTAAATCTAAATAATACCACATCTCCATCTTGCATTATGTAATCTTTTCCTTCAATCCTAATAAGTCCTTTTTCTCTCGCCTTTGCTAAAGAGCCACATTCAATTAAATCTTTATAATTTATAACTTCTGCTTTTATAAAACCCCTTTCCATATCCGAGTGAATTTTCCCAGCAGCTACAGGAGCTTTTGTTCCTATTTTTATAGTCCAAGCTCTAACTTCTGGCTCTCCTGCTGTTAAAAATGACATCAAACCAAGTAATTTATAACTATGTTTTATTAATTTATCAAGACCTGATTCTTCTATTCCAAGTAAATCAAGCATTTCTTTTCTTTCATCATCTTCAAGCATTGCCAATTCTTCTTCAACTTTAACACACAATGGAATAACTTCACTATTATTTTTACTAGCATATTCTTTTAAAGCTTTATAATTTTCATTTGATTCAACATCTTTTAATTGCTCCTCTGAAATATTAGCTACATACATCATTGGTTTTGAGGTAAGCAAATATAAATCAGAAAGCATTTCACTTTCTTCTTCATTTAAAGAAACTGTACTAGCTAATTTTCCAGCTTCTAAGGCTTCTTTAATTCTATTTAGTGCATCAACTGCAATTTGATTTTTTTTATCTGCTCTTGCAAGTTTAACAGCTTTTTCAAGTCTTTTTTCTACTACTTCTATATCAGCAAATATTAATTCCAAATTAATAGTTTCTACATCTCTAACAGGATTAATGCTTCCATCAACATGTACTATGTTAGGGTCTTCAAAGCACCTTACAACTTGAACTATAGCATCTACTTCCCTTATATGAGATAAAAATTTATTTCCTAATCCCTCTCCTTTAGATGCTCCTTTAACAAGACCTGCTATATCGACAAATTTAACAATTGCATGTGTTATCTTTTCTGGATTATAAAGTTTTGCTAATTCATATAATCTATCATCAGGCACTGGAACAATACCTATATTAGGCTCTATAGTGCAAAAAGGATAATTTGCACATTCTGCTCCAGCTTTTGTTATTGCATTAAATAAAGTGCTCTTTCCAACATTAGGCAATCCAACTATACCTATTTCCATTAATATCATTCCTTTCAAATTAGCTTAAATTAATTACGCTTAAGTTATAACATAAAACTACTAAAAATGCAAGAAGACTTGCTTTATTGAACTAACCCTTTTATAATAATTTTATTATAATTCA
>CAYNYD010000030.1:0-12957 GCA_964401375.1 uncultured Eubacteriales bacterium
CGCCAAAAGAGAACTACCTAAGTTGGGGTAGTTTTTTTAAGAAGGAAGGTAGAAATATGAAAATTATTTTAGCTTCTAAATCACCAAGAAGAAAAGAATTATTATCAATGATAATTGACAAATTTGAAGTTATTGTTAGTAATGTTGATGAAAATATAAGTGAAAATTTAATGCCAATAGATTTGGTAAAAAAATTAGCATATATAAAAGCCAAAGCTGTTTTTGATAAAACATCTAATGACGGAGATAGAATAGTAATAGGCAGTGATACGATAGTTGTGAAAAATAATATTGTTTATGGTAAGCCTAAAGATCATGATGATGCAGTAAAAATGATAAAACAGTTAAAAAATGGTAAACATGAAGTTATGACAGGTATAGCAATTTTAAGTGAAAAGAATGGAAAAGTAGAAGAAATAATAGATGCAGATGTAACTTCTGTATATATTAGTGATATGACAGATAGTGAAATAGAAAATTGGATTGCTTCAAATCAGGCTTATGATAAAGCAGGTGCTTATGCGATTCAAGGCAAATTTGGAGTATTTATTGATAAAATTGAAGGAAATTATTTTACAGTTGTAGGTTTACCTATACATAAAATTTATAAAATTTTAAAAGAGTTGCTTCATTAGGAACAACTCTTTTATTAGTTTTAAAGAAAATAAATATTTTATTTTGTATCTCCACTACTACCTGTATTCCAACCATCTGATTCAATTTGTTTTAATAATTTATAGCAAATTTCTCCAGCTTCCGCTTTTGTAATTACAGATAAAGGTCTAAAGTATACTCCATCACCCTGTAATATTTTATAGCCAGTAAGATTTTTTATTGCTTGCATAGCATATTCTGGTATTGTATCTTTATCTGCATAAAATAAATCGTCATTGAAGTTAGCAGGTTTTAGAACGTTATTTACCATTACAGCCGCTTCTGCTCTTGTTAAATTGTCATATAAATTTAAATAAAGTTGATTTCCATTCAAAGAACCTTTTATAATACCTTTTGCATATGCTAATTTAGAAGCTTCAAGTAACCAGTCAGGATACAATTGCTGATCTGCAAATATTACTGTTGGCATTTCAATTTCGGAATCTTCATTACTCTCAGTTATTGCTAATAAAAATAGCATAAAATCTCCTCTAGTCATTAAGGTATTAGGTTTAAAGTAGTATCTATTTCCTATTTCTTCCCCTATTATTAAACCACGAGCGGCTAGGTGTGAAGCAGAATAATTTCCCCAATGGTTTTGCATATCGATGTAATTAAAAGGAATAACTGGTTCGTTAGAAGGTTCTGCTATTGTTATTGTAACCATTGCAGTATTAGAGTATAGACTACCATTTGTTAATTTAAAAGAAAAAGTATCAGTTCCAACAAAGTCAGTGTCAGGAGTGTAAGTGAATGTGTTTATACTAGTATCTTCATAAAGTAAAGTACCATGAGTTGGTTGTGTTTCTATAACATAAGTTATATTTGTTTCTCCTTCTGCTATTTCAGCATGAAGTGTAGAAGTTATAGCTGTATTTTTGTTCGTAGAAATGGATGAACTTAAAGCTGTGCTCTTTAATGTATTTTCCATTTCACCACTAGGCTTTTCACCACTAGAAGTTTCGCCACTAGAAGTTTCACCACTTGCTTCACCGCTAGCTTCACCACTAGCTTTTGAGCCTTCTCCCGATGCACCCAAAACTGTAAAAGAATTGGAAACGAGAATTATAAATAGCATTGTTAATGCTATGAATTTTTGTTTATATCGCATATTAAAAACCTCCATATTAGATAAAAATTTACCAAAAAAATAATTTTTTGTTTCGATACTATTCTTTGCTTTGAGTTACTTTAATATTCTTTGATTTTTTTGGAAATTTTGGCTTTTTGTTCAAAAAAGGTATAAAAAATTTGACAATTAATAAAAATGATAGTAAAATGAAATGGCTCGTCTAAGAAAAACAGACGAAAGGAGAAATAAAAATGAAATCAGAACAAGAAATTGTTCTACAAAAGAAAACGATTGTAATATTTTCCATGATTATTTTAACAGTAATTGTGGGAGTATTAAACATTCAAAAAGCACAATTAAATGAAGTAGCATTAAATAATGAGGATGAGAAACAGGTTTATACAGCATATAATGCTGATGAACAATTTTTAACTATTGAAATAAGTGGAGAAGAAATTATTGATGAAAAGAATGTTTTAAGTATTGAATCTCCAGTGGATCAATTGGATAATCAATCAAATGAAATTCAAAGCATAAGTAACACTGAGAAATTAAATACTAAATCAGGAGAAGAACCAATAAATAATGATGAAAGTCAAAAGGAAACTAATGATAATCAAGAAAAACAAGTAATGGTTGCATCAAGAGGTTCTTATGTTAGAGAGACAAATGTACCTCCAACAGAGTATGAGAGTGTGATTACTGTAAAAGCTACAGCATATTGTTTATGTATGAAATGTTGTGGAAAAGCTCCAGATAGTCCAGGATATGGAAATACTGCTTCAGGTTTAAAGATTATACCAAATACAGGAATGAAAGTTATTGCAGTAGATCCGAGTGTTGTTCCACTTGGAACAGAAGTGTATATTGAAGGATTGAATGGTGCTAGTGATTATGGTTATGCAATTGCTGCTGATACAGGGGGTGCAATAAAAAGCAATAAGATTGATTTATACATGGATACTCATGAACAAGCTCTAGCTTGGGGAGTAAAAACTGTTAATATGTATATCTTGAGCAATGATTAAGTTTTATGAGAGAATGTTCTAAAATAGTGTTTTAACTAACTATTTTAGAATACTCTCTTTTTTATAACATTTATTTTTGTTTCTTGAATTTTAAGTTGATTTGTAACACAATTTTAATATAAAAAGAAATTAAATTCCTTGATTTTGAACATTTAAAATTATATAATATTTTTGAGGTGTTTTATGGATTTACGAGATGAAACAATTGCTATATTAAATAAGTATAATTTAAAAGCTCAAAAGAAGCTTGGTCAAAATTTTTTAATTAATGAAAATGTTATTCATGAAATAATTAAAAATGCAGAAATTACAAAAGATGATGTTGTTATTGAAATTGGACCAGGGCTTGGAAGTCTTACAAAAGAACTTATTTTAAATGCTAAAGAAGTTATAGCAATAGAGTTAGATAAAAATATGGTAGATATATTAAATACAAGATTTAAAATTTTTAATAATATTAAAATTATACAAGCTGATATTTTAAAAATAGATTTAAAAGAATTTATTAGTAATTATAAAAAAGTGAAAATTGTTGCAAATCTCCCATATTATATTACAACACCTATTATAATGAAATTATTAGAAAGCAGAATTAACATTGATTCTATAACTGTTATGGTTCAAAAAGAAGTTGGAGAAAGAATATGTGCAACACACGAAGATAAAGCTTATGGAGCAATAACTGTTAGTATTTTGTATTATTCAAATCCTAAGATGGTTATAAATGTTCCTAAAACGGATTTTATTCCAATACCAGAAGTTGATTCTTGTGTGATAAAATTAGATATATTGGAAAAGCCTAGGGTAAAAGTTAATGATGAAAAAATTTTTTTTAAAACTATTAAAACAGCTTTTTCTCAAAGAAGAAAAACAATTAATAATTCTTTAATTGGAATGGGAAAATCAAAAGAAGAAATAAAAGATATTTTATTAAGTTTAAGTATAGATGAGAAATTAAGGGCAGAAAATTTATCTATAGAACAATATGCTTTAATTTCAAATATGCTTTAATGGGGGATTAATATGATTAATAATAGGTATGTACTTGTTGTAGATGATACGACTGAAATAATTAATTTAACAAATAAATTATTTACAAAAGATAAAAGCTTTATATTTGAACGTTGTTTTTCAGATATTCCATCTTTGAGAAATGGTTTGCATACTGTACCAGATTTAATAATTGTAAATGCAGACAATTTAAAAAATGATGTAAGAAATGTATGTGAGTATATTAGAAAAAATAAAGATAATAATATAACTCCGATTATAGTAACAGCATCTACAAGGGATGAAGATTTTAAAATTGGTATAATGAAGAGTAAAGTAGAATATGTTATTTTTAAGCCTCTAAATGAGAAATATTTTTATTTTACTGTTAAAAATATAAGTGATTTGATTAGTTCAAATAGATGTATTAGTGCTCTTACTGGACTTCCTGGAAATGTTCAAATTGAAAATGAATTAAAAAGAAGGATATCATTAAAAGCAGAATATGCATTGCTTTATATAGACTTAGATAATTTTAAAGCGTACAATGATAAATATGGATTTATGAATGGTGATGAAATTATAAAATATACAAGTGATATTATACAGGCTTCGGTTCAAAAATTTGGTTCAAAAGGAGATTTTGTTGGACATATAGGTGGCGATGATTTTGTATGTATATTAAATATTGAAACAGCAAGAAAGGTTGGAAGAAATATTGTTAAAACTTTTGATAAAGGGATAAATCAATTTTATACAGAGGAAGATTTAGAGAAAGGCTATATTAAAGTTTTAAACAGAAAAGGAAAATTAGAAAAATTTGCAATTGTTTCAATTACAGTTGGAATGATAAGTAATAAGTATAAAAAATATGTTTCAGTATTAGAGATTGGTGAAGAGGGTGCAAATATTAAAAAGAAAGGAAAAGCAATTGAAGGAAGTGTATTTATAGAAGATAAAAGAAAAACGAGATTGCCTTAAGGTGATTTATAAAAATGTAGCTGATTTTTTAATGAGCTATATTTTTTTTGCATAAATATAAATGAGGTGATTTCATGTATGTCTTTAAAATAAAAAATATTTTAGTTGCATTTTTAATCATTGTCATTTTAATTATTGGTATTTTAATTTGTGGATCAAAAGATAATTTAGAAGCAACATCTAGTAAAGTATATAGCAATATAATTGTTGTAGATGCTGGTCATGGACTTCCAGATGGTGGGGCGGAAGGAAATGGTATAATTGAATCTGATATAAATCTTGCAATAGCACAAAAGTTAGAAAAAAAATTAATAGATTTAGGATATGATGTTATTATGACACGAGAAGATGAGAATAATATTGCGGATGATGATAAACAGACACCTATTTCAGAAATGAAAAAATCAGATTTAAATAACAGAGTTAAAATAATAAACGAGAGTAATGCAGATTTTGGAATATCAATTCATTTGAATAAATATTCTTCATCAAAGTATTGGGGTTGGCAAACATTTTATAGTGAAAAATCTGAGCAAGGGAAAATGCTTGCAGATTTGATTCAAAACAATATTTTAAAAACAGTTAATAGAAATAATACAAGGCAAGCTCTTAAAATATCTAATATTAGAATTGTAGATAAAACAAAAATACCTGTTGTTATAGTAGAGTGTGGTTTTATTTCAAATGAAGAAGAAGCGAATCTACTTAAAGAAGAAGATTATCAGTTGAAATTAGTTGAACGGAATTTGTAATGGTGTAGAGGAATTTTACAATAATTAGGTATATTTTTTTTATCTTCGCCAAAAATAGTATTATGCAATTTTAAATGGCGAAGGAGAAATATGGATGGAGAATTATGCCAAAAGATTAGCTATCGAGCATAATGTTCAGGGAAAGGTAAATAAAAAATATTATCCAATTATAAATTTGAAAGAAGATTTTTCTAGGATAAGAAAAGCTTATGATGTTCTTTCTGAAAGTATATCATTAGATATTTCTATTCCACCAAGTGGTGAATGGATATTAGATAATTTTTATATTATTGAAGAACAAGTTAACATTATAGAAGATGAGCTTACTGAAAATAAATATTTAAAGTTGCCAGCAGTAAAGGGTCATGCAAGAATTTATATTTTGGCAAAAGAATTAGTTTATTTAACAGATGGAAATATAACAAAAGAAAATATTGAAACGTTTATAAATGCATATGAATCAAAAAGAAAAATTTCTATGGACGAAATATGGTTATTTCCAGTTATGCTTAAGATTTGTTTAATTAATTACATCAGATTAGTTGCAGATAGAATAATTATTTCTCAATATCAAAAATTTAAAGTAGCAAGTTTGGTTGAAAGATTAGTAAAAAATGAACCTGCAAATAAACAAAATTTTTCTAAGTATAAGAATATTAATTTAAATGGAGAAATAACTACTTATGTTGAATTTTTAGTTTATCTTTTAAAAAAGGAAGGAAAAAGTACAAAAAAATATATAGATATTTTAAGTGAAGAAATTAAAAAAGCTGGTACTACACTAGATGAGATTATAAAAATAGAGCATTATGATATGGCACTTAGAAGAGTGTCAGTGAGTAATAGCATAACGAGTATAAAAAATATTTTAAGATATAATTGGACGGATATTTTTGAAAAAATAAATGGTATAGAAGAAATTTTAAATGAGGATATTTGGTATATGAAATCTGATTTTGATACGAAAAATTTATATAGAAATGAAATACAAAATATATCTAAGAAAACTAAATTATCTGAAAGTTATATTTCTTCAAAGCTTTTAGAAATTTCTAAAAGAGAAAACAAACATATAGGAGAATTTTTAATTGGTGATGATAAATATAAATTGTTTAATGAACTTGGAATAAAGAGTAAAAAGAAAAAATCTTTAGCTTGTAAATTATTTTTATATTTGTTTTTCATATATGTGCCTACTATTTTAATAAGCGTTTTATTGTTAAAAGATAAGTTTTATTTGGGGCTTGTTCCTATTTCTGAAATATTTGTTGTTATTGTAAATAAATTTAGTTATAAAATTAAAAAACCTCAGATATTACCTAAATTAGAAGATATTCCTGAAGGTGTTTCTACTTTTGTTATAGTTCCTACATTAATTGATAGCAAAGAAAAGGTCAATGATGTATTAAGAAATATTGAAACCTTTTATATTTCTAATAAATTGCCTAATTTATATTTTGCACTTTTGGGTGATTGTAGTGAATCTGATTCAGAAAAAATGGATTTTGATGAAGAGGTTATGGAGGCTGGAAAAAGTGGAG
The DNA here is from genome assembly GCA_964401375.1 of uncultured Eubacteriales bacterium. Taxonomy (GTDB): domain Bacteria; phylum Bacillota; class Clostridia; order TANB77; family UBA1234; genus UBA1234. The sequence goes on from CAYNYD010000030.1 coordinate 7,019, forward strand.
TTGAAGAATTAAATAGAAAATATAATTGTAATGCATTTTTCTTTCTTTATAGAAAAAGAGTATATAATCCTAAGCAGGGTAAATGGCTAGGATACGAACGAAAAAGAGGAATGATAACAGAATTTGTTGATTTTTTAATTAATAAAAATCAAGGAAATTTTATAGTAAATACAATAAACGATATTCCAGAAATTAAATATATTATAACTTTAGATGCAGATACAAAAATGATAATGGATACAGCTAAAAAGTTAATTACTACATTAGAACATCCAATGAATACTCCAGTTGTAGAAAATAAAATAGTTGTTAAAGGATATGGATTGATTCAACCAAAGGTTGGTATAGACATGGAAAGTTCTACAGCTTCTGTTTTTTCTAAAATATATGCAGGTAATGGTGGAATAGATGCATATTCAACAGCAGAATCTAATGTATATCAAGATTTATTCGGAGAGGCAATTTTTACAGGGAAAGGAATTTTTAATGTAAAATTATTCTATGAATTGTTAAAAGATGAAATTCCAGAAGATACTGTACTTAGTCATGATTTGCTTGAAGGAAGTTATTTAAGATGTGGTTTAGAGAGTAGCATAGAGGTTATTGATAGCTTTCCGTCAAAAGTTAATTCATATATGCTAAGACTGCATAGATGGACTAGAGGAGATTGGCAAATTTTAAGATGGCTATTTAAAGGACCACTTAATATGCTGTCTAAATATAAAATATTTGATAATTTAAGAAGAAGTGTATTAGATATATCTTTATTATTATTGATTTTTAATGGAAATTTTAAATTAAGTATTCTTGTTATTTTTTTCCCATTGATATTGGATTTAATTCAAAAAATTTTTAATCATAAAGATGGGGTAAGAGCTAAAAATTATTTACCAATTATTAATGGACTTCAAGGAAGTTTATTGATGTGTGCTTTATCATTAATTTTTTTGCCATATAAAGCAATATTAATGCTTAGAGCAATAGTAGTTACTATTTACAGAATGTTTATTTCTAAATCACATTTACTGGAATGGACAACTGCTGCTGATGCTGAAAAAATGCTTGGTCAAAAATTAAGTGATTATATAAAAGAAATGATATGTAGTCCTATAATAGGAATACTTTTAGTGTGTGTAAGTGTTGTATTTAAAAAAATAGATTTATATAGTTCAATTTTCTTATTAATAATTTGGACATTAACACCATTAATTAGTTACCTAATTAGTAAATCAAATGAGTATTCTAAAGAAAAAATAGCTGAAAGTGAAATGGATGAATTAAAAGATATTGCTAAAAAAACTTTTGATTATTTTGATAATTATATAAATGAAGAGAATAATTTTATAATTCCAGATAATTATCAGTATGGAAGAAAAAATAAAATAGTAAATACTTCATCATCAACTAATATTGGTTTGGGACTTATGGCTATATTATCAGGTTATGATATGAATTTTATTGATAAGGAAACGTGTTTGTATAAATTAAAAAAGTGTATTGACTCAATAGAAAAATTGGAAAAATGGCACGGACATCTTTTAAATTGGTATAATATAAAAACTTTAGAACCATTAAACCCTAAATTTGTTTCTACAGTAGATAGTGGAAATTTTGTGGGGTATTTATTTGTTATAAGAAATTTTTTTGAAGAAAACGGAGAAGATGAATATACACAAAAGGTTAATTCATTGATTGAAAATACAGATTTTAGTATGCTATATGATAAAGATAAAAATTTATTTTCGATAGGATATGATTTAAGAGAAAATAAATTAGTAGATTCATATTATGATTTACTTGCGTCAGAAGCAAGACTTGCGAGTTTTGTAGCTATTGCTAAAAAAGATGTTCCTTATAAGCATTGGTTTAGTATGAGTAGGACATTAACTACTGTAGACAAATATAAAGGCTTAGTTTCATGGTCTGGTACTATGTTTGAATATTTTATGCCTCTTATAGTTATGAAACCATATAGGTATACGTTATTAGATGAAACTTATGAATTTTGTATTTATAGTCAAATAAAATATGCTAAGAAATTAGAAATACCATTTGGTATTTCTGAATCTGCTTTTAATTTGCAAGATTTAAACTATAATTATCAATATAAAGCTTTTGGAATTCCTTGGCTTGGATTAAAAAGAGGATTAAAAGAAGAAATTGTTGTTGCACCATATGCTTCTTTATTAGTTTTAGATAAAGCTCCTAAAGCTGTTTTAAAAAATATTTCCGAATTAAAAAGTATTGGTTGTTTTGATAAATATGGATTTTATGATGCAATTGATTATACTCCCAGTAGGGTTGGAAAAAATAAGTATGAAGTTGTAAAAACATATATGGCACATCACCAAGCTCTTATATTGTTATCTATAAATAATTTTATTAATAATGATATTTTGCAAAAACGTTTTATGGAAAATGCTGAAATTAGAAGTGTAGATATTTTATTACAAGAAAGAGTGCCAACGAATGTAGTATTTACAAAATCTAAAAAAGAAAAAGTAAAAGTTTTAAAATATAAAAATTATGAAGAGCATTCTGAAAATGTAATAACAAAATTAGCAGGTAATGTGAATATAGAATCTAATAATAATTATACTTTGGTAGTAAATGATTTTGGAGAAGGATATGCTATATATGATAATTTATTATTAACCAAGCATAAAGATGGAAATAAGCAAGGTATATGTTTTTATATAAAAGATTTATCCAATGGTAAAGTTATAAGCAACACGGCATTACCTAAATATGATGAAGATGATAGTTATGAGGTTGTGTTTACTCCATCTGAATCAACTTTTTATAGAAAAAATAAAAATATGGAAGTAATAACTAAAATTGCAGTTTCACCTGAAGATGATGTAGAAGCACGCCTTATTGAAATAAAAAATATTTCAGATGTTGAATTAAATTTAGATCTTATTAGTTACGTTGAACCAGTGCTTTCTGATAAAAATAATGATATTGTTCATCCAGCATATAATAATTTGTTTTTTAGAAGTAGGAAATTAGAAAATGGTATTGTTTTAGAAAAAAGGTTTCATAATGATAATTTGTTTTATTTAAATTTTTTTGTATCGGAATGTGATAGTAAACAAGAGTATGAATTGGATAAAGCAAAAATAGTGGGTAGATTAAGAAGTATAAATAATCCTATTATTGAAACACAAGATGTTGCTTTTTCTAATGAAAATAATGTTTCTACAAATACTATAATTTCTTTTAAGCAGAATTTAAAACTTAGTTCTGGAGAAAGTAAAAAAATTGCATTTTATTATGGTGTATCAAGAAATTATGATGATATTACTGCAATGTATAGTAAATATAATTCAATGAATGCTTGTAATCGTTTGTTTGAACTTGCTTTTTCAAAAAGTTTAGTTGAAAATAGATTTTTGGGATATAAAGGAAAAGATATTATAATGTATAATAAATTATTTTCAATGATAGAAAATAATAATACAAGAAAGAAGTATAGTAATATTATAAAGGAAAATGTATTAAAACAAAGAGATTTATGGAGGTTTGGAATTTCGGGAGATTTTCCAATTATATTGGTAAGAATTAATAGAGTCAATGATATTTACGTGATTAAAGATTTAATAATGGCAATAGAATATTTTTTTAAGAAGAATTTGTTAATAGATTTGGTTGTATTAAATGAAGAGGAAAATAAGTATGAACAATATGTTAATGACAAAATTTATGAAACTATAGGAAGAAAAGGTGTAAATTATTTATTAAATAAAAATGGTGGAATTCACATTATAAAAAAATATGATATAACGCAAGATGAGGAAAAACTTTTGTATTCTTGCAGTGATATTATTTTAAATTCTAGAGATGGATTTTTGAAGGAGCAACTTTATGAAGGAGAATAATTTATTATATTATAATGAATATGGTGGCTTTAAAGAAGATGGAAAAGAATATATAATTGAAACGTCAAACCAAGAGACTCCATTACCTTGGTCGCATATAATTGCTAATGAAGATTTTGGAACATTGCTAACAAATAATGGAGGGGGATACATTTGGCATAAAAATAGTCAAGCTAATAAAATAACTAGCTGGTCAAATGATTCTTTAAAAGATACTCCGTCTGAAATTTTAAAATTAAAATTAGGTGAAAAAGAAATAAATATTTTACCATATGAAACATTAGAAAAATATAAAATAATTTATGGTTTTGGATATGCAAAATATTATTATGAAAATGAAGATGTTTTGATTGAAACACTTATATATGTTCCGATAAATAAAAGTAAAAAAGTGTATGATATAAATATAAAGTATAAAAAAGAAATATCGTCTGGAGAAATTAGTTATAGAATGTTCCCAGTCCTTGGTGTTACAAGAGAATTCACAAAGAAAAATATTGTGATAGATTATATGGGGGATTATATTGAGATAAAGAATAAATATAGGGATATTTATAGCGATGAAAATATTTTTATAAAAGCATCTAAATCTATGCAGAATTTTTCAGATGAAAATAATGAAGTTTTCTTTTGTATGAAATTAAATGATGAAAAGGAAAATAATATTAGAATTGAAATAGGTGCTATAAATGATGGATTACAAGATGTTACAAAAGATATGGAAGAAATAGAAACTTTTTGGAAAGATAAAATGAATTCTGTTAAAGTATATACTCCAGTTGAATCTATGAATATAATGATGAATGGCTGGCTTTTATATCAGACACTTGTTTGTAGAATTTGGGCAAGGACTTCATTTTATCAAGCAGGAGGGGCATTTGGATTTAGAGATCAGCTTCAAGATTCTTTAATGGTTATGTGGTTTGACTCTCAAATAACAAGAAATCAAATTTTATATCACGCTATGCATCAATTTGAAGAGGGAGATGTTTTGCATTGGTGGCATAAAGAAAAAAATAACGGAACGAGAACTAGATATACAGATGATTTATTATGGCTACCATATATTACAAGCAAATATATTGAACATACAGGTGATATAGACATTTTAGAAGAAGAAATACCTTATGTGAAAAGTGATATTTTAAAAGATAATGAAATAGAAAGATATACAGAAACTACTGTTACAGATTATAAAGATACACTTTACAATCATTGCAAAAAAGCTATAGATTATGGAGTAAAACTTGCTGATAATGGTTTACCTCAAATGGGTAATGGAGATTGGAATGATGGAATGAATAAAGTTTGTGGACAAAGTATATGGCTTCGGTTTTTTTATTTATGAAGTATTAAAAAATTTTAAAAATATATGTAAAATAAAAAATGAATATCAGTTAGTTGAAAAATATGAAAATATCTTAGAGCTTTTAAGGACAAGCTTAAATTCTAATGGCTGGGACGGAAAATGGTACAGAAGAGCATATTTTGAAAATGGTACTCCAATTGGTTCAAATTCAAATGATGAATGTAAAATTGATGGAATTTCTCAAAGTTGGGCAGTAATATCTGGTGCAGGGGAAAGCAGTAAATGTGTTCAGGCTATGAATAGTTTGGAGAATTATTTAGTAGATAAAGAAAATATGATTATAAAGCTTTTAACTCCACCTTTTGATAAAACAGAATTAAATCCTGGATATATTAAAGAATATATACCTGGGGTTAGAGAAAATGGTGGTCAATACACACATGGGTATTGTTGTTAGCACCAGTTTTTGAAAATATTGATACTCTGAGAATACATAAGCAAAAAAGTTATTTCTCATTTGTGAAATAACTTTTTTGCAATCGATGCATATAATTTGTGTTTATCTGCATATAAAATTGTAAAAAATATGCAGATAAATATTGATTTTGTGCATATAAAATGATAAAATATATGCACAAAATATAAAATATATGTACATAAATGCACAAAGTATATGCAGAAAGAAGGAAATAAAATGAAAAAATTTGACTATTCTTTTCTTGATAATGGATTACTACCTGCTAATTTAA
>CAYNYD010000031.1:0-12764 GCA_964401375.1 uncultured Eubacteriales bacterium
GAAAATAGACCAATGGTTATTATTTATAGATTATTCAAGAAGGGAGCTGATAAAGGTGGCAGAGGATAAAAATGAAATGATAAAAGAGGCAGTAACAGAATATGAATATCTAACAGGAGAAGAAGATTTACAAAGAATAGCTTTCTTGAAAAGAAAATATGAATTAGATTACAATACAGGAATAGAAGATGCAGAAGAACGTGGCATGAAAAGAGGTATGGAACGTGGAATGGAACGTGGAATAGAATGTGGAATAGAACGTGGTATGAAGCGTGGAATGGAGCGTGGCATGAAAAAAGGAAGAGAAGCAGGAATAAGAGAAAATAAAAAAGAAACAGCTAAAAAAATGCTTAAAAAGCAAATTGATATAGATACGATATCAGAAGTAACAGGACTTTCAAGAGAAGAAATCGATGATTTGAAATAGTTATCTTTTTTGTATTATAAAACCATCAGCTATGCTGGTGGATATTTTTTTATGATAAATATGCTAGCAAAGAGATTGAAAATAAGGTAAGAAATATAATTTAGTTAAGTTACAAAAGGAAAATCTATTTTTTAAAAATGCGTCTTATTGACAAGTCGAAAAAGATAGTATAGTCTAGTAAAAGACAAAAGACAATTTATGTAATGTAGAATATATTTTAAAACCTACAATAAAATGCAAATAATTAAATTTATTAATGCCTGAGAAAGTTGCAGTTAGTTGAATAAAAAATATCAAAAAAGTGAAATTAAAGAGCATAGTAAGAATTGCAATTAGCTGAAATTTAAATAGTAATAGAAAGGCAAGGTGGAAATTATTGGATAAAGCATATAAATTTAAAGGAATAACTGTAGGTACATATATTTATAAAAAATCAAAAGGGAAATATGATGAATCTATATGTGTAAATTGTAAAAAAAATAAAAATATTGATAAAGTAGGACAATATGAGTTATGTAAGAATTGTAGCAAATTTTATATTTCTAAAACATGTAAAGCTGTTTTGACTGTAGGTAAAGATCAGATAACAGGTAAAACATTGAGAAAGAGTTTTGTTGCTGATACAGAAGAAGAGGCATTAAAAAAGGCTTTGCAATATAAGTTAAATGTAGATGCAAATAAAGAATCAAAAACTGTAGTAAGATCGAATAAAACATTAGTGGATTTTGTTAAACCATTTATTGAAGAACAATTTAAATTAAATTTGATTAAGGGATCGACTTATAAAAGAAAAATGGATACATTAAAGCAAATTCAAGGTGCAGCATTTTCGAAAAAACCGATTGAAAAAGTAACTAGAGAAGATGTAGTTAATTATCTTGCAACTCTTAAAAGCTATTCAAGAACGACAATAAAACAAAATTATGAATTATTGAGTATAGGGTTTGGAGAAGCTTGTCACAAAGCTGTTATAAAAGAAAATTTTTTATCAGGTTACAAAAAAATAGAAAAGCCTAAGAGCGAATATAATGGACATCATAGAATATCACTTACTATAGACGAACAAAGAAAATTGATCGAATTTTTAAATGGAGTTAGTTATTCAAAATTCAAACATAAAGATTTAATATTGTTATTACTTAGCACAGGAATGAGAGTCGGTGAAGCTTTAGTATTAGATTATATGGAAGACATTGACTTAGAAAAAGGAACGATAACTATTAGAAGAACTCAAACTAAGAGTACAGATGGAGAATCAATAATAGGAGACTCTACAAAAACTTTTTCTGGTTATAGGGTATTAGATTTAAATGATATTAGTAAAAAAATATTAGAAGAAGCAGTAAAACATATTATTCCAAACAAATTTCATTTATTATTTTATAATCCAAAAAATTTAAAATACGGCTTATATGAAGAAGGAAGTGTTAATTCAGCACTAAAACGAGTAGGTTTAAAATTAGGAATTGGCCTTTATAAAGTGGAAACTTTTGAGGGAGTAAAAGTAACTAGGACAGATTTACATACTCACATGTTACGAGGAACTTTTGCAACAAGATGTGCTGAAGCAAAAATTGATCCTAATGCATTAAAAGAGATATTAGGACATTCAGATATATCAATTACAATGAGGTATTATATTGATATAGACAATGATTTTATTAAATCTGAAAATAAAGCTGTGGTAAATTATCTTATTGATAAAAATTTATTTGATATGATGTAAAATAAAAATAAGACTGTAATAAAAGCTAATTCGAAAATTTTCTTTTTGTTCTCTTTTTATTCATAAATTAAACACAAAAATTTTTTATCATGTAAAAGAAGATTTTGAGTATGGAGGTATTATATGTTAAGAGAAAATTCGTTTTGGCTTAGGCATAAGAAGAAAATAATTATTTGTGCTTTACTTTTAATAGTAACATTAGTTGCTGTATTTTTTTTAAATGGAAATTTTAGAAGGAAAAGAAATTTTAATGTTGTTAATGCTGTTGAAAGAGAAGAAGTAACGGTTTCTTCTGGAGATGTTACTAATAGTATAACTGGTTCTGGCACAATTAAGTCAGCTAGTACAAAAACCATTAATTCCGAAGTTTCTGCTGATGTTTTAAATATAAATGTTGAGGTTGGAGATAGAGTTTCAAAAGGGGACGTACTAATTGAATTAGATAAGTCAGACTATGAAAGTAAAATTCGTGATTTAAATAAAAATATTAATAATATATCAAGTAATATGAATTCATATAAAGATGATATTGAGAATTTGTATGTGTATTCAGATAAATCTGGATATGTTTCAAATTTAAATCTTGAACTTGGTGATATGGTTAATGAAAATTCTACATTATTTGAAGTGACTAATGATGAGTATTATTATATAGAATGTCAGGTTAATTATACAAATAATTTAAAAATACAAGTTGGAAATACGGCAAAAATAATGTTAGTAGATAGTCTGACTTATTTAGATGGTGAGGTTTCTTATGTAAGTGATTTGAAAGAAAGGGCAGATAGTGGTGTCGCTCTTCAAGCAGTTGAAATTAGGATAAAGAATCCAGGATATACTTTGGATGGATTAGAGGTAAGTGTTATTATAAATGCTAGTAGTAATAATATTAAAGCAACTGAAAATACAGTTATAAATTCCGAAGATAGTAAATCGTTTAAATCCAAGAGCTCAGGAACGATTACGGAGCTTAATATTCGTAATGGAGATTATATTAATGCTGGAGATTTAATAATGGTCTTGGAGAATAGAGACTTAGAAAAAAATTTATCTGATTCCAAGAGTAATTTAAGTGATGCATATGAAGATTTGCAAAATGAGAAAAGTAACTTAGATTTTTATACTATAGTTGCTCCCATTGATGGAGTTGTAACTTCTTTAAATGTGGCAGAAGGTGATTATGTGAGAAGTGAAACTTCATTGCTTACGATTGTAAATAATTATGATATTGAATTTGATATTGAAGTTGACGAATTGGATATTAATGATATAGAACTTGGGCAGGAAGTTGAGGTAACAATTGATGCTATTGAGGAAACAGAAAGAAATCCTCTTGTGGGAAAAGTGTCTAATATAGCTATTGAAGGAAATAGTGTGAACAATGTAACTTCTTATCCTGTTACTATTTCATTAGAAGGTAATGATAAAATAAAAATGGGTATGAATTGTAGTGCTGAAATTATTGTTGAAAGTAGGAATAACGTTTTAACGGTGCCTGTTGAAGCAATAACTACAAGAAAAAATAAATACTATGTTACATTGAAAGATGGTTCGGAAAGAGAAGTTAAAGTGGGTCTTTATGATGAAGACAATATTGAAATAGTTAGTGGACTAACTATTGGAGAACAGGTATTATTACCAACAATTGTTAAAGCATCATCAAGCACGGACGAAGGAGATTTTAATAATGTAGGCAATAACTTTAATGGTGGTATGATGAATGAGGGCTTTAGAGGAGGCTTTGATGGTGGCATGCCACCACAAGCAGGAGGAAATTTTAGTGGAGGAAGACCTAATATGTAATAAATGTATAAATTTAAAGAAAGGAGAAATAATTCAATAGAGTTTATAATTGAATTATATATGATAAATTGAACATTTTTGTAAGCTTTAAGATGGCAATTAAAAGTATATTATCTAATAAGTTAAGGACTTTTTTGACAATGCTTCGGAGTTATTATTGGAGTTGCATCTGTTATTACTGCAGTTGGGTTTGCTAAAGGTAGTACTTCTAACATAACGAGTAGTATTGAAACTACAGGAACAAATCAAATAACTATAATGCTTATGGGAAGAAGGACATCAAGTATTGGATATGATGATGTTGCCGAAAAGTTAGAAGATTTTGAAGGAATTGATGGTTTTTCTCCAGTGATTAATGGAACAACAAATATAAAAAATTCTAAAAATACAAATATTAGCACTTCTTATATTGGTTGCAATAGTGATTATGCAACTGTAAGTGATAAAACGATTAGTGAAGGAAGATTTTTAACTTCTTTTGATATTTCTGGCTCACTTGATGTTGCCGTTATAGGAAGTTATGTGGCAAATGAGCTTTTCCCAGAAGGAGATGCAGTTGGGTCATATGTAAAAATGAATGGTCAGAAGTTTAAAGTTGTTGGAATTTTTACAGAAACAGCAAGTAGTGAAGAAGATAGTAGTGATGATATAATTGTAATTCCTTATACTGTTGCAACAAGATTAAACAAAATGGCATCTCCGAGTACAATTTTGCTTAGAGCAACTAATGCTGATGATGTATTAAATATTTCAGAAAAAATTGAAATGGTTTTATTTGATTTGTATGGTGATGAAGATTTATATCGTGTAACAAGTATGGAAGCAATGCTTGAAACGTTAAATAATGTAACTGGTACTTTGATGATTGTTCTTGGTGGTATTGCTGCTATTTCACTTATAGTTGGTGGAATAGGGATTATGAATATAATGATTGTTTCCGTTACAGAACGAACTAAAGAAATTGGAATTAGGAAAGCAGTTGGTGCTAAAAAAATAAATATATTAGTTCAATTTTTAATTGAAAGTTTAATTATTACTGGTTTGGGAGGGATTCTTGGTATTATAATTGGATGTTTAGCTATATTTGTTATAGGACGAATTGGATTAGTACCTTCAGTTTATTCGACTGAGTGGATATTTATTTCATTTGGTGTATCTCTTGGAATTGGTTTAATTTTTGGATTGTTTCCAGCATATAAGGCTGCAAGTATGAATCCTATTGATGCATTAAGGACAAATTAAATTGAGGGTTGCAAATATATTAATTGTGGTTTAAAATAGTAGAGTAGAAATTTTAAAAGGATAGGAGAATATTATGGCTGATTATTTAGTAATAGTGGAGTCACCTGCTAAGGCATCTACTATCAAGAAAATTTTGGGTAATAAGTATAAGGTTGAAGCCTCTATGGGACATATAAGAGATTTACCAAAATCACAATTAGGAATTGATATAGATAATGATTTTGAACCTAAATATATAAACATTAGAGGAAAAGCTGATTTAATAAAAAAATTAAAATCTGAAGCTAAATCAGTAAAAAAAGTTTATCTTGCAACTGACCCTGATCGTGAGGGGGAAGCAATTGCTTGGCATTTAGCTTTTATATTAAATATTGATGAAAATGATACTTGTAGAATTGCTTTTAATGAAATTACTAAAAACGGTATTCAAACTGCAATTAAATCACCAAGAAAATTAGACAAAAATTTAATTGATGCTCAACAGGCAAGAAGAGAGTTAGACAGAATTGTTGGATATAAAATTAGTCCACTTTTATGGAAAAAGGTTAGGAAAGGTTTATCGGCAGGGAGAGTTCAATCTGTTGCTGTTAGACTTATTGTTGATAGAGAGGAAGAAATTGAAAAATTTGTTCCAGAAGAATATTGGAGTTTAGATGCATTGCTTAATGCAGACAAGAAAAACTTTAATGCAAAGTTTTGGGGAACATTAAAAGAAAAAATTGATATAAAAAGTAAAGAACAAGTTGATAAAATTATTAGTGATTTAGACGATAAAAAATATATTGTTAAAGATATTAAACACGGTGAGAAGAAGAGAAATCCAGCTCCACCTTTTACTACTAGTACAATGCAACAGGAGGCTTCTAGGAAGCTTGGCTTTGCAATTAAGAAAACTATGTCTGTTGCACAAAGTTTGTATGAAAGTGGTCTTATTACTTATATGAGAACTGATTCAACAAGAATTTCAGAAGAGGCAAGAGCTATGGCTAAGCAACAGATAGAGAGTATTTATGGAAAAGAATTTTATGAGAATAGATATTACAAGACGAAAAAAGATGCACAAGATGCTCATGAAGCTATTAGACCAACTTATTTGAATGTAACTCCTAGTGAAATTAAAGAGAAATATTCTTCAGATCAATATAAACTTTATAAATTGATTTATGAAAGATTGCTTGCATCACAAATGACATCGGCTATTTTTGATACGATGAGTATAGATATTGAAGCTGATAAATATTTATTTAGGGCAAATGGTTCTAAAATTAAGTTTAGTGGATTTATGACTTTGTATGTTGAAGGAAATGATGAGGGTCTTGAGGAAAAAGATGTATTACTACCAGATTTAAAAGTAGGGCAAGAAGTGAAATTAAAGGAACTTGTTCCTGCTCAACACTTTACTGAACCACCTGCAAGATATACTGAAGCAAGTTTAGTTAAAATGCTTGAAGAGAAAGGAATTGGAAGGCCAAGCACTTATGCACCTACGATTACAACTATAATAGAAAGAAGATACGTTGAAAGAGAAAAGAAAGTTCTTTATCCAACAGAATTAGGTAGAGTTGTAAATAATATTTTGAAAGAAAATTTTGAAGATATTGTTAATGTTGAGTTTACTGCACAGATGGAGGAAAAATTAGATAGTGTTGCAGAAGGCAATGTAAAGTGGAAGAGTATTCTTAGAGATTTTTATGGACCTTTTGAAAAGAATTTAGAAGAAGTTGAAGAACGAATTGGAAAAGTTGAATTGCAAGATGAGGTTACAGATATTCCTTGTGAAAAGTGTGGAAGAATGATGGTAGTTAAAATGGGTAGGTATGGAAAATTTCTTGCTTGTCCCGGCTTCCCAGAATGTAGGAATGTAAAACCTATTGTAGAAAAACTTGAAAATGTGAAATGTCCAAAATGTGGTGCAGATATTATTATTAAAAAGAGTAAGCGTGGGAAGAAATATTATATTTGTGAAAATAATGATGGGCAAGAAGGTCATTGTGATTTTATTGCATGGAATGGGCCAGATAAGAATGGTGTGATTGTTCCTGCTGAACTAGATAAATCTTCAAAAGGGACAAAGAAAAAAACAGTAAAAAGAAAAACTACAGCAAAAGGAAAAGCAACTACAAAGAAAAAATAAAAAATAAGCAGTGATATTAATTTAATAATTCACTGCTTTTACATTTAGTATATATTTGTAATACAAAGATAGTAAGGTAATAGTAATATTTTGTTTTGAGTAAAATTAAAAATAATTTTATGACTTAGCAAAGAAAAGATTTGATTTTAAAGTAATGAATAGTCTCATTGAATTGACAAAAATTTTAAATTAGCATACTATAAAATAGAGGTGGTATTATATGAAAATATTGATTGCAGCAGGAGGAACGGGTGGCCATATTAATCCTGGAATTGCTATTGGAAGTATGCTAAAAGATAGAGGAGATGAAGTTAAATTTATTGGAACAGAAAAGGGTTTGGAAAAAGATTTAGTACCTAAAGCTGGTTTTGATATTTTATACATACATGCACAAGGGTTATATAGAGGATTATCTTTAAAAAATATAGAAACTATTATGACATTAAAAAAAGGAATTGATGAGTGTAAAAAAATTATAAATGATGAAAAACCTGATTTAGTAATTGGTACAGGTGGATATGTTACAGCACCTTTAATGATAGCAGCTATAAAGGAAAAAATTCCTTCAATGATTCACGAAAGTAATGCTTTACCAGGAAAAACAACAATTTGGCTTTCTAAGAAAGTAGATGTAATTGCTCTTGGATTTGATGATGCTAAAAAACGTGTGCCAAATGCTAAGAAAGCAGTTTTTACAGGAAATCCAACTAAGATGAATATTGAATTAGGAAAAGAAGAAATGAAAAAAAAGCTTGGTATTAATGGCAAAATGGTATTAGTTTTTGGGGGTAGCCAAGGTGCAAAAAAGATAAATGATACTATGGTTGAATTTATAAATGCAAATGAACAGTTAGGGTACGAAGTAATATATGCTACGGGTCCAAAAAATTATGATGAAGTTATTTCTGAAATTAATGCAAAAAATAATCATTTTAAAATTGAAAAATATATCTATAATATGAATGAAGTAATGAGAGCTGCAGATTTAGTTGTTTGTAGGAGTGGAGCTTTAACTGTTACTGAAATTGCAATAGTTGGAGTTCCAGCTATAATGATTCCGTTTCCTTATGCAGCAGAAAATCATCAGTTTTTTAATGCTAAAACTTTAGAAGATGTTGGAGCTGGGATTATAATTGAAGAAGATAAATTAACGAAAGATTTATTGAAAAGGACAATCGAAGAATTGATTTATGATAATGCTAAGTTAAATGAAATGGCTGAAAATAGTAAAAAAGTGGGGGATAATAAAGCAATTGAGAGAATTGAAAAAGAAATAGATGAATTAGTAAAAAGGTAGAATTAAAATGAAAAGGAGTCATCGCAAGATGACTCCTTTGGTAGTTTTAGGCTTCAGCTTCTTCCATCAAATTAGATGGAAGATAAACATTCAGTCTATTGCCGATGAGAACACAGCAGGGAACTTCATCATCAGCATCGAGTGCCAATTTATGAGAAAAGGCACCTATGATGATGGGAAGTTCTTCACCACTGTAGTAGTCCTTCAAGGTTTCGCCTTCTTCCACTTTGGAATACTTAGCTACGCTTGTAACAAATGACTCAAAGTCTGATGTTACAATGCTCTTCTTGAGCGCATAGTATATGTCGTGTTCCAGGTGCTGGCTAATTTTCATAGCAACATCGTCAGGAATATGACATATACGAGCAAACTTTACTGCGAAGTCGCTAACGTAGTCGTACTCCTTTATGAAGAAGGTCAAGACTTCTTGTTCATCCTTTTTGGACCATTTCACCGCAAAGATGTTTGTGACATCTCCGTGGTGGTAATCCTCCGAAAGAAGTTTTTCTTGATCTTCCTTCTTTGCATAAAGGATCGAACCTGAATGTCTTAACAGGCGCCAAACCTTCTCGTCTTGCCCTTCACACATAATAGTGAAGGGAATGTTTACAGGAAGTTCCTGCAAGATGAAGTCCTGCAATTCCTCAGTGACCTTGAGCTTGCATATTCTTCGGTCACTTTCGAAGAATCTTGTGATACGTCCAAGATTATTTTTCTTGGCGTATTCTTCGCACTCCTTCAGGAAGAAGGAAAGGACTTCTTCGCCGTTTTCATTCATGTAAATGACAGCGAAGATGGTGGTATCTTCGGGGACAATTCCTTCTTGCAGATAAGGATATACATCCTTATTTGCGAAGAGCTTTGCCCATTCGAGAGAAGCTTGCGCAAGAACATTCCACTTGTCACCATTCAAGTGAACCTTGAACGGTAAGTTGAATGGAAGCTCATTAGCAATGAACTCCTCCATCTCAGCTGTGAAGTGAAGGTCTCTCCGATCTGACTCAACTAGCTTCCTTAGCCGTTCAAGGTTGCGTTGAATCGCATCGGAGCGATATTTCGCTTCGACGTAATCAGCCAACTCTGGCGAGTATACGAACGCGATCGGAAAGCCAGTCTTACGATCTACCTCTCCGAATTCAATGGCCGTAGAGCACGGCAAGATTCGAGATGGAAAGAGTTCGCAGAACTCATCGTATGAGATGAGTTTGAACTTGGCTGCTCGCTTTGTGAGCTGCCTGGCTTTCTCGAGAAGTTCCGACGGAACTTCTTGACCCTGATTTATCCGACATACCGCTTCGCGAAGAAGTGGGATGTTGAACTTAGTCAAGGCTTCCACCTTGTGTGCGTTTGCACATATCGTTTGACTAGCAGAATACTTCATTATGTCTTCCTCCTTCTCATTCGGGAGCAATAGGCTCCTAGTCGATTTATTGTAAAAAATTGTTACATTGAATATACTATCATAGATTTAAGGTTAAGTCAATACGTTATGTAAATATTATAAATTTTTTATATAGATAGATAGTTTATTGAAATTTATAACTTTTTTATAAGTTATTGTTCAATTTAGCTTTATCTAGTTTTTTGCCAAAACATTTTATATTGTTATTTTTACCGTATTTTATTACGAATTTAAATTGCAAATTATGTTCGTTTAATGTAAAATATCATCTATGAAAGGAAGTTTTTGATGTCGAAAAAGTTACTTATTACTGAAAAGCCAAGTGTTGCAACAGAGTTTGCAAAGGCTTTGAAAATAAATACAACGAGAAAAAATGGATATGTAGAATCTGAAGATTATGTTATTACATGGTGTGTCGGTCACTTAGTTACTATGAGTTATCCAGAAGCATATGACGAAAAATATAAAGCTTGGAGATTTGACACTTTACCTTTTATACCATCTGAGTGGAAATATGAAGTTATTGCAAGTGTTCAAAATCAATTTGATATTGTTAAATCTTTACTTATTCGTGATGATATTGATACCATATATGTTTGTACTGACTCTGGACGTGAAGGAGAGTACATTTATCGTTTAATTGATGAAATGGTTGGGGTTAAACGGTAAGATTAAAAAGAGAGTATGGATTGATTCGCAAACTGAAGAAGAGATATTAAAAGGGATTAGAGAGGCAAAAGATTTAAGTGAATATGATTCTTTAGCTGATAGTGCATATTTAAGGGCAAAAGAAGACTATTTAATTGGTATTAATTTTTCCAGATTACTTACATTATCTTATGGAAGAAAATTAGCAGAATTTCTTGGACAAGACAGAGCTCCTATTTCTGTTGGACGTGTTATGACTTGTGTTCTTGGAATGATTGTTGCAAGAGAAAATGAAATTAGAAATTTTGTTAAGTCAAATTTTTATAAAGTTCAAGCAGAATTTATTGAAGGAATTTCAGCAGAATGGAAATATGATGCTGGAAATAAAGATAATTTAGAATTTTTATTAAAAATAGTTGATTCTGGTAACTTATATAATGACAATGGGTTCAAAAGAGAAGAGGACGCAAAAACTTTCGTACAATTGCTTAAAGATTTAAATCCTATTCCTAAAGTTATAGAAGCAAGTAAAAAGACTCAAAAAGATAATGCTCCACTTTTATATAATTTAGCAGAGATACAAAATGAATGTAGTAAAAAATTTAAAATTTCTCCAGATCAAACACTTGAGATTATTCAATTGCTATATGAAAAAAAACTTGTTACATATCCGAGAACTGATGCTAGGGTATTATCTACAGCTGTTGCTAAAGAGATTAGTAAAAATCTAAATGGTCTTGCTAAATGGGGAAAAGATGAAGAAATTAAAAATATTTTAAATATTATGATAGAAAATAAATATAGTACAAACCTGCTTAAATCTAAGTATGTTAATGATTCAAAAATTACAGATCACTATGCATTGATTCCAACAGGGCAAGGTTTTGAAAATTTTGATGCATTAAATGATTTGCAAAAAAATATTTATAAATTGATTGTAAAAAGATTTCTTAGTATATTTTTTCCACCTGCAGAATATAGCAAGTTGGCAATTACAATTGATATTGCTGGTCAAAAGTTTTATGCAAATTCAAAAATTTGTGTGAAGCAGGGATATCTGGAAGTTATAAAAAATGAAGAAAAAGATGATGAGTTAAAACCTAATATTGAGGTATTGAGTAAAATAAAAAAAGGTCAAAGTTTAAATTTGATTGATTTTAATATAAAGGAAGGAGAGACTACACCACCTAGTAGGTATACTTCTGGTTCTATTATTCTTGCTATGGAAAATGCTGGTAAGCTTATTGAAGATGAAAGATTAAGAGAACAAATTAAAGGTAGTGGGATTGGCACAAGTGCTACTAGAGCAGAGATTATTAAAAAATTAAATAGGATTGGTTATATAAATATTAATTCTAAAACACAAGTATTAACTCCAAGCCAAAAAGGGGAACTTGTTCAAAAAGCAGTTAGCTGGTCTATGCCAGATATGCTTAATCCTGATTTGACTGCAAGTTGGGAAAAAGGGTTGGATATGGTGGCAAAAAAAGAAATTAAGCCAAAAGAATTTATGGATAAATTGGAAATGTATATAAGAAGTAAAACAGCTAAATTGAAAAGATAGAATGTAAGACAAAATGTAAAAAAGTGAAAAATAAAATACTGTCAATATTTTTTGATTAGGACACCCTAAATAGTAAAAATTATTTTGTGACTTGTTCACCCCTTGAGGAGAATGTGGGCTCTGCCCACACCCGACCTCTGGAATTATATTTGACATAGTCACAATAAAATAGTAAAATATATTCACCGACGGAATTAAGCCGATAATCATTCGTTTTTTAAACAATAGAAGTATATGAATTGTTGTATAATTGCTTCAATGAGAATATCGGAAAGTTTGTGTAAACTTTCCAATATTCTCGATACCTACTAAGTTAGATTTTAATTATTTACTTTGTCTACTTAAGAGGTGTCATATCAATACCTACACATTAATTATATAGAATATATGCTAATTTTTATATCTATAAGGTGGCTAAGCACTTTTATAACCTACTTAAAATTTTGTTGTTACATTAAAATTTTTCCTTGACAAATAAAAGAAATCACATTAATATATGAATATAGAAATTTTATCTTTAA
>CAYNYD010000032.1:0-1845 GCA_964401375.1 uncultured Eubacteriales bacterium
TTGCATTAAGTCTTCTGTATTATATCCCCAACCTCTTGGACATGGAGCAAGTACATTCATAAAACATGGTCCTTCTGTATAAATAGCTTTTTCAGCTTTTTCCGTAATATCTTTAAAATTACCAACAGCAGCTGTTTGAGCAATATATGGTAAATGATGCCCTGCCATAACTTCTGTTAAATCTTTTCTTTTTTGTTGTTTACCTGGTACAACTTTACCAGCAGGAGATGTAGTTGTATCAGCAAACCTAGGTGTTGCAGAAGATCTTTGTATACCTGTATTCATATATGCACCATTATCATAGCATACATAAACCATATCATGCCATCTTTCCATTGCTCCAGAAAGAGATTGTATACCTATATCATAAGTACCTCCATCTCCACCAAAAGCTATAAATTTTGTATGTTTATCCTCTGGAAGTTTTCCTTTCCTTTTCATAGCTTTATATGCAGCTTCTACTCCTGACATTGTTGCACCTGCATTTTCAAATGCACTATGTATAAAAGAATCTCTCCAAGCCGTATAAGGATATATAAAACTTGAAACTTCCAAACAACCTGTTGCCGCACCAATAACTGCATGATCTTCTTCTTTTAATGCACGAAGAACTGCATTAACAACAACTGGTGCTCCACAACCTGCACACATTCTGTGCCCTGATGTCATTCTATTTGGTTTTTGAATTGCTTCCTTTAAATTATATGCCATATTAAATCTCCCTTTCTAAAATTTTTTCTGAAACATCAAGTGCTTACCTCTTTGCTTCATTATTTATTTCTTTACATTTTTGTACATCATATCATAAATTTTATTCAGCAAATGCATATTCTCCAATAAATAAAACTTCTTTTGTAATTTCGTCCATAATAAAATAAATAAATGGTTTATCTGCTTTAAAATCTTTTATAATTTCACCTTCAGGTGGCATTGCTGCTCCTTCTTTCATTTCTACAGCGGTTGCAGCTGCTGCTTCTGTTCCATTTTCATTTATTTCAATAAATGTCTTTTGGATAACATCTTCAATAAAAACATTCTCATTTGCACCTGTATACATCTTATCTTTAAACTCTGCTCCTCCACTAAATGCCTTATTTATTCCCAATTTTTTTAGTGTATCAACAAAAGATAACCTATATTCCGTTTTAAATAAAGGAATTGCCACTCTTACTTTGTAGTTTTGCATATTATTTATTGCTCTTGATATATCCATCTTATCTTCATTAGTAGGAATTACAAAATACATTGCTGTTTGTTCTCCCTCATATGGAAGTTTAAGCATCTTCATATTATCATCTTCATAATAATCATATTTAGCAAATTCATGCATAAAATCAATATCTTTCTCTTCATTATTTCTTGAAGTAAATGTTTCTTCATATGTACTATTTTTTTCAAATTTACTAGCCCAATCACCTTTAAAATAAAGTGTATTGACTAATATAGATAAAGCATCCTCATTTTCCCTAGATAAAACATCTTTTATTTTATCTTTTGTTTTTTTCGCAATCCAATCATTTACTGTTTCAACAAGATCTTTTTGATTAACTTCTCTTACTTCTCCAAAATAATAATCTTCAACTATTTTTTTATACTCATCTTTAAACTTTACTTCTCCACTACTTTTATCTTTGTTAAGCCAAATAGAGTTTGCAATATTTAAAGTTGTTTCTTTCATTGAATTATATTTTTCAATCAAGTTTTTGGTACTTTCATTAAACTCATTTAAATCACTTACATTAAGTGCTTCTAAAATTTCATCTTTAGTCTCTCCCTCTGCACCATTTGCAGCAAGCATCATTGCCATTTTTAAGCTAAAAGGTGAAACCATATAATTTTCATCAT
>CAYNYD010000032.1:1945-12669 GCA_964401375.1 uncultured Eubacteriales bacterium
CTATAAGGTGTACCCATATCACCTGTATCAATAATATATTTCAAGTCATTGTAAACTTTTTCTATATCAGTAGATTTTACATCTCTTCCACCAATACCATAAATATAATTTACAACTTTTGGTGATGTAATATTACTTGTATACATTGCAGAAGTTACGTCAGTATATAAAGGACCTCCTGCTCCATTTAAACTATCTGCTTTATCTAAAACTGCAATTGCTTTACAATTCTTCAAAGCTTCAGCAATCTCATATACTGGGAATGGTCTAAATACTCTAGGTTTAACAAGTCCAACTTTCATTCCTTTTTCTCTCAATAAATCTATAGTATATTTTGTAGTACCAGCAGTAGAATTTAAAACAACTATTGCCATTTCAGCATCTTCCATTTTATATTCCTCAAATAAACCATATTTTCTACCTGTCATCTCTTCAAACTCTTTTGAAACTTCTAAAATAACATCTTTTGCCTTCTTCATAGCTAAACCTTGTTGAAATTTATGTTCAAATAAATATGGCTGAACATCTAAAGGTCCCATAGCAATTGGTTCATCTCTATTTAATAAGAAATGTTCAGGATGATATTCGCCAACAAATGCTTTAACAGAAGCATCATCAATCAATTCTATATTTTCAATTGAATGAGATGTTATAAAACCATCATAACAAACCATTAAAGGTAAATGAACATCTACATGTTCTGCAATCCTATTAGCCATTATCATATTATCATAAGCTTCTTGGTTAGTTTCTGAGTAAAGTTGAATCCAACCAGAATCTCTTGCGCCCATTGAATCTGAATGATCATTATGTATATTCAAAGGTCCTGACACAGCTCTATTAACACAAGCCATTACTATAGGAAGCCTTAAACTTGATGCAATATATATAACTTCCCACATAAGTGAAAGGCCATTTGCAGAAGTCGCAGTCATTACTCTTCCACCAGCACTTGATGCACCAACACAAGCACTCATAGCACTATGCTCACTTTCAACAGGAACAAATTCCGTATCAACAGTACCATTATTTACAAAAGTTGAAAAATATTGAGGTACTTCTGTTGAAGGAGTTATAGGGAACGCTGCAACTACATCTGGATTAATTTGACGCATTGCATTTGCCACTGC
The DNA here is from genome assembly GCA_964401375.1 of uncultured Eubacteriales bacterium. Lineage (GTDB taxonomy): Bacteria > Bacillota > Clostridia > TANB77 > UBA1234 > UBA1234. The sequence continues at coordinate 3,076 of CAYNYD010000032.1, forward strand.
TTCATTACCACTTAATCTTTCTCTAATACTCTCGCATTTATTCATCTATTTTATCCTCCTTATTCCATACTAATTGCATTAAAAGGACAAGCCTTTGCACAAACGCCACAGCCCTTACAATAATCATAATTAAAGTCTGTTCTATTTCCACCTTCAACCACAGGAATTGCACTATCTGGACACGTTGGTACACAAAGACCACACTGCTTACATTTTTCTTGAAGCCATATTGGTTTTCTTGAACGCCAATCTCCTGTTGTAAATTCTAAAGAATTTGCAGCATCATAAATCGTTCCACCAGGAGTTAACTCTTGCCAAGTGCTATTTGCATTTATTTTACATTTTTTCTCCATAATAAGAATCCTCCTTTATAAACCTTTTATCTCATTTAAAGCTCTCTTTAAAGCTGCCATATTACCTTCAATAACTTCAGGCTTTTTAGCAAACTTATGCTTAAAAGAGCCAACCATATCATCTAAGAAATCTTGTTCATTCATTATTCCACTAACTTTTACAATAGCTGCAAGCATTGGAGTATTTGGAAAATAAGCTCCTAAAGTTTCAATAGAAATAGTCTTTGCATCAATTGTACATACTTTTCCTTTATAACCATTTAATAATCCTCTTACTTCATCTGGCGACTTTGTTGTATTAATAACAATTGCACCATCTTCTTTTAAGCCAGCTGTTACATTAACACTTTCAAGTAAAGTATCATCTACAACCACAACATAATTTGGTTCATAAATATTACTATGAATTGTGATTTTTTCATCACTTATTCTATTATAAGCTGTAATTGGTGCACCCATTCTCTCTGGTCCATACTCTGGAAAGCCTTGAATATATTTTCCAGTATTAAACGCAGCATCCGCAAGTAAAAGTGATGCTGTTTTTGCACCTTGTCCACCTCTACCATGCCATCTTATTTCAATTAAATTACTCATTTTCATCCTCCTTCTTAAATAAATCAATAATAGTATATATCTATCGAAATTATATGTCAATCATTACGGAACAAGGATTTTTTACAAAATGATTGTTTTTTTGACAAAATAAAAAATCCAAATAGTTAAAACTTTTATTTAACAATCTGGATTTTTATTTAAAATAATTAATATTTATTTAAAAATTCTTTTATACCATGGTTTTTTATCGTCACTTTTATTAAGATACTCTTCTCTTCTCTTTTTAGCATCTTCAAAAAATTTCTCTGGTGGACATCCATCAAAAATTTCATCTTTCATCTTTCTTGCATCTCTAATAACATCATCTGGAATATCTTTGATATCCTCTTCTTTACTCCAGTAATAACAATAAAGCATACCTAAAATTTGCTTTGTTTCTGGTAATAAAGGTTGTTCCATCAAAGATACTTCTGGATCTATATCTGCGTAATATTCCTCCACTTCAATCTCTTTAAAAAACAATCTCAACCCGAATAGGAATTTTATTAACATCTTCTTCTTCTGTATATCTTAATATTTTATTGATTTCAGTCGCCGCTAATCTTAATTCCTTCGTAATCATAAAACTACCCCCTCAAAAATTATTTTTCTAAATCTTCTTCTTGTCTTTTATTCTTATCATCTTTATCAATTCCATCTAGTCCAAGTGTTCTTTTATTCAAAATAGCCGTCATATCCTCAGGTGATATTTCTGGTAAGCCATTTTCTTTTACATCTTTCATCCCATCAGCAAGCATTCTTGCAGTACTTTTAGCAGACTTTTTTACAGCTTTGCCAAAATTTTTTATACCATCTAATAACATACAAATCCCTCCAATCAATACCTCTATATTGATTATACCACAAATTTGTAAAATAATCAATCTTATCCTTTTCAATTATAAAAATACCTTAACATAATTTTTCAACGATTATTTAGCTATATTATTTTAAATTATGTAAATTTGTCCTAAAATATTTACTAAAAACATAATTCGTGATATAATAAATTCGCATTTAAATTATGAAAGGAGAACCTTTTCATGGTACAGAATCAAGAATTGCGGGAAGATAAAATAGACAATACAATGCCTGACCATACTGTTAAATCACCACTACCTATAGTATATGACGAAGAAATAGATTCTGCCTGTTCTTGTTGCTTAATTGTTTTAATGGTAATACTTGCTTTAATGATAGTTGTACTATTTATAATTTCGCACATATTTTAAAGTTTAAAGGGGATAGTTTAAAAGAATATAATCTTTTTTACTATGTTATATTTTACGAATAGTGTTAGAAAGGAATGAACTTTTATATGAAAAAGATACTTATTTTCTTAATAAGATTATATCAAAAAATCCCTGGCCCATGGCACGGTTGTTGTAGGTATACACCAACTTGCTCTCAATATGCAATAGAAGCATTAGAAACTCATGGAGTAATAAAAGGTTCGTGTTTAGCAACTTGGAGAATTCTAAGATGTAATCCATTCTCAAAAGGAGGATATGACCCTATCCCTCCAAAAAGACAAAAAACTAAAAGCCTCGTCTAATAAAAACGGGGCTTTAATTGTTTTATTATACTTTTAAACATACATTTTTTCTAAATAATCAGACTCATAGATTTAATAACTTTTACATTAAAAATCTTCTCCATCACTTGGATCTTTAACCATATTTTGCATTTGGATTCTTCTATTTGCTTGCTTTTTTTCCATATTAAATAATTGTTCTGTACTTAAACTATCTCTATTATTATTAATATAACCTTCTGCTCCTTCATAATTATCAACTAAGTTTTCCAAATGTTCATTTGGTGTAATTTTATCAACTTCGCCTAAAATATGACCTTTCAAATCAACAATTTGTTTTTCTCTAATTGACTGTTTTTCTCTTGCTTCATCTTTAAAATATGGGTTACCAATATTTGAATACTGTTCTAAGTGTCTTTCAGTACGAGTATGCTTTTCAACAGTATTAATCAAATTATCTATTTGCCTTTCCTGTTTTTCCCTATCCATAAAAATCATCCCTTTCTTGCTTCACTTAAAAGCACACATAGAAATAAAAGAATATACTCTTTCAAATTAGTACCTTTATACATATTATTTTTCATATTTAAAAAAATATACATAAATCCAATTTGAAAAACATATAACATTTTACTACCATTGTAAATAAAGTAAGAAAGTCATAGAATTAATTATGAACATTTAGGGCAATTTACTAAACCAGTCCCCTTACAAACATCACAATCTACTTTGCCCGTACCATCACATTTTTTACAAATAATCTTTTCCCCTTCTTCATCATATCCTAAATAGCCACTACCTCTACAATAAGTACATTGAACTTCACCATATCTACAAGATGTACATTTAATTTCACCTCTTCCATTACACTCATCACAAACTACATAGCCTCTTCCGCCACAATGTTTATCATCTATTCGACCAGTGCCATTGCAGTATTTACACTCAATATCTTCTCCATCTTCTCTCACAACACCTTTTCCTCTACACCAATCACAATCTACATATCCTTTTCCATCACAATATTCACATTCAATATATCCTCTTTGCATAATTTACTACCTCCTTTATCATTTATTTTTCAACTGACAAATTTGTATTATAATACAATTTATCATCAAAGTCAAATCCTCTAACATAATATACAGTTCCATTTTTATCATAAATATATACATCATCTACACCAAATTCAACTTCACCATTAATAATCTTTTTAGTTCCTCTTTTAGCTCCTTTATAATCTAAAACATTTAAATCAATAGCATAACCTATAGTATCTCCACTATTAGATGAAAATGAAACAAATTTATCTGGAGCATTTTTAACTACAACTTTTATAAAATCTTTATTCTCATCATAAAGAACTGCATTCTCAGCTCTATATGTAGCAACACTAACTTTAATATCATTAACTTCAGACAAAAAATCTGATAAAACAGCCCTGTTAGGTGTATCAAAAGATAAATAAAAAGATATACTAGCCAATATAATAATCGCAATAATTATTATAATAAGTGACATAGTTGTTACACCAAAATTATTTCTACACATTAGATACCCTCCAATTACATACAACATATAATATATATATATTAAATCATAAAAAAAGGCATAAGTCTACAAAAATAGATATAAACCATAAATATTTATACCTATTCCTATTCAAATTATTTAGTTAACTTATCTTCTGAAACTTTTTCCCAGTGTACACTTTTCGTAGTGAGCACATACTTTTCACAAAATCTTCTATATATAATTATGAAAAATTTTCCATACTTTTTCTATCTATTTTCAAATATGTATGTAGCCATTAAATCTGCCATATGAGTATATACTGCCAATGGGTATTTCTCAAAAGCTTTAGAAATATAACCATAATTTTCTTTAGGTTCATATCCTCCCATATGCCATCTAATAGCATATAATTCTTCCTTAGATAATCTAATAAATTCAGAAATCAGCATTACTGATTTTTCACCGTGACCTAGTGGCATTAAATCATCAGAAATATAATATGGTTCCTTTATCCATTGACCAGTTTCGTCCTTTTTATTTTTATAATCAACTCTATATGTATTAATCTTACATAAATCATGTAATAAACCCACAATTCTAATAGTATCTTCTTTCCATTGATTTTTAGTTAAATCTTTCAAAGCATCATACACATTTAAACTATGTTTTAAAAGTCCACCCTCAAAAGAATTATGAAACTTTGTACTTGCAGGAGCAGTATAAAAATCTGTTTTTTCAAGAAATTCTAATAAATTCTCTATTCCATTTCTGCCGTGTTTCTCTTAGTAATGAGATGAATCTATCCTTCAACTCAATTCCTCCCTTCCAAATGTTTCCATAACTTTTTCTGATTCTTCTACTCTTACTTCTTTACAGATTACTGACAATGTTTGCCTAAAAAACACTTCATCTGCTTTAGTAACCAACTTAATATTTGGATTCATCTTTAGAATTTCTTTTACATTCCACAAACCTAATCCTCTATTTCCAGTACTAGACTTTGTAGAATAATTTTTATTATAAATTGATTTAACATTAATGTTTTTTTCATTATATGTATTCTCGACTAAGCAATGTATAAATTTACCATTATCATCTTCATAGAAATTTATATTAACTAATTTTTTATTACAATTTGATGCTGCTTCTATTGCATTATCTATAAGAATTCCAAGAATTCTACAATATTCAAACATATCTACATCCATCTTACTTAAATCAGCGAACGAAGCAAAATTAATTTCAACTCCACATTCATTAGCAACTGGTATTTTACTAGATATTAAACTAAATAAGGCTGGATTTTTTATATCATTCAAATTTATTAAATTCATATTTTTAATATTATAAAAATCTGCCGTTAAACTTTTATAATATTTTTTTAAACCTTCAACATCGTCCAAACAAATATATCCGCCTAAAGTTTGAACAATATTATTAAAATCATGTTTAAAGCCTCTAATACTATCATTTAAATTTGAAATAGTTTTATTACTATTTTCTAAGCATAATAATTTCTTATTTGATAATCTCAACTTCGTATTTAATTTGAAATTTTTTAAAATTAACCCCAAAATAAGAATTAATGAAATAATTAATAGTGAATTAAAATAAATAGAAAACTTTTCTATACTTAACGAATTCAAAGAATAAAACATTATAAATCTCCACCTAATTTTATATTTTGCAAACGCATTTTTTATTTTATCATAATTAATATTTTATTCACAACAAAAAAATTCAACTTTTTAAAAAAGCATCTTAAATTGCCTGCAAAATCAATTAGTCTTTAATGATTTTATTCGCTTCACTATAAATTTACTCACTTCTAAGAGCTTCTATTGGATTTAATCTTGCTGCTTTATAAGCTGGGAAAATACCAAAAACAACACCTATAACAAGCGAAATAGTAAATGATGCAATCATCCATGGAACCGAATATACAGGAGTAATCATCTCAAAAGAGCCTATAACATACTTAATTACTAGTACACCTAAAACAACCCCTATTAATCCGCCTATTCCTGTAAGCATCAATGCCTCTATTAGAAACTGAACTAAAATATCATTTTTCTTAGCACCAATTGCCTTTCTAATGCCAATTTCTCTAGTTCTTTCAGAAACAGAAACAAACATAATATTCATAATACCTATTCCACCAACGACCAAAGAAATAGTTGCTATACTACCTAAAATTATCATCATTATATTACTTATATCTCCAAGAATACCTAAAACAGACTCTTGGGTAAAGCACATATACTTATCCTCATCTTTGTAAACACTATATAAAAAATCTTCTACTTGTCGCATTGCTAAGTCAACTATATCACTATCATTTGCACTCGCCATAAACATAGTTACATTTTTTATTTTTAAAGTTCTTTGTGCAACATTTACTGGAATGATAACCATATCATCGTCAGTACCTTCAGCACCATTCATTTTTTCTTCAAGATAACCTATAACTGTAAAATTAGATCCATTAATTTTTATCTCTTCACCAATTACAGGAGAATCTTCAAAAAGTTTATCAATTACTGCCGTTCCAATAACAGCAACTCTCATATTGTTTTCTAAATCACTTTCTGAAATAAAACGTCCCTCTTCCAGTTTTACATTTCCCATATCAATATAGCTACTATTAGTTCCAATAATATTTGTACTTTTACTATCATTTTTAGACTTAACTATACCAGAAGTCATTATATATGGCGAAATAGAATCAATATAATCAGAGCTCTCTGCAAGTCTATTTAAATCATCTGTTGAAATATTTTTTGTCTGAGACTTATCAATAATCATAGCTGTAACAACATTAGTACCCATACCCTCTACCATATCAGTTACAGATTGCATAGAGCCTTGAGCAAATCCAACAGCCGCAATAACTGCTGCTACTCCAATTATCACTCCAAGCATAGTAAGAGCAGAACGAACTTTATTATTTAAAATGCTTTTTATAGCCATTTTATATGCAAGCCAAAATTTCATAATATTTACTCCTCATACAATTTTCCATCTTGTATTCTCACAACACGTTTTGCCTGAGCTGCAACACCAGAATCATGTGTTATTAAAATAACTGTATTACCACTTTCATTTAAACTTTTAAAAATTTCCATTACTTCTTTGCCAGACTTAGAATCAAGATTACCTGTAGGTTCATCTCCCAAAATAATAGGTGGATTAGTAATTAAAGCTCTTGCTATAGCAACTCTTTGCTGCTGACCTCCTGAAAGCTCTGTAGGTTTATGATCAACTCTCCCTCCTAATCCAACTTTCTCTAAAGCTTCTTTAGCCCTTTTGTGTCTTTCCTTACTACCAACATTAGAATAAATTAGTGGTAATTCAACATTCTCTATAGCAGTAAGCTTTGGAAGCAAATTAAATCCTTGAAAAACAAAACCAATTTTACTATTTCTAATCTCTGCTAATTCGTCATCTGTCTTCTTACTAACATCAGTACCATCTAGTAAGTATCTCCCTTTTGTTGGCACATCTAAACAACCCAACATATTCATAAGTGTAGACTTTCCAGAACCTGAAGGGCCAATAATTGAAACAAATTCTTTAGGAGCTACGTGCAAAGAAACATCATTTAAAGCATAAACCTTATTGTCCCCCATTTCATAAATTTTAAAGATATGTTCTAATCTAATCATCAAATACCTCCTGTTTAAAACAAGCTGTTATTAGTATCTGGAATAACAACTCTATCTCCTTCTGCAAGTCCTTCTGTAACTTCAACATAAGATATATTTCTACTTCCAAGTTTAATTGCTCTTCTTTCAATATAGTTATCCCCTATAACTACATCAACAAAAGATTCACCATTGTCTTTAACAATAGCATCTATAGGTATTGCAAGCACATCTTTTTTGCTACTAGTTATAATTTTAGCGCTTGCACTCATTGATATTCTAATATTTTCACTACCTGGAATTTGAATTGTAACATAATATTCTGTAACCCCAGCTGTAGATACCCCTTCTAAAGGTAGTTTAATTATTTTACCTCGTATAGGCTCTGACTCAGTTTCTTCTATAGCATCTATAGATACTCTAACTTCCTGGTCATATGATAATTCTGCTATATCTAATTCATCTATAGGAATATCAAACTCAAGTACATCTTTATTAGATATTGTACTCAAAACAGTTCCAGCAACCACCATATCACCAACATTTACAGGTTGCAATGTAATAGTTCCACTAATTGGAGCTCTGATAGTATAATCATCTAATTGATCTTTAATAGAATTATATTGTGCATTCAAATTTTTTAAGTTCAAATTAGCATTCTCCAAGCTTGTATATAAATCATCATTACTTAGCGTAGCAATTAGATCTCCTGCATTGACAAACATACCATCATTTACATATACTTTTGTAACTGTTCCAATTGATTTTGCTCTAACAACATTAGAATTAACTGAAACAAAAGTACCTTCCTGACTACTAGCCTGTCTTGTTCCATTAACAATAACTTCTCCTTTAGCCATAACTCCTTCTAACGAATAGCCAGAAGTAGTAACTCTAATAGTAACATCGACAACCTGACCACCCGTAGATCCAAGTTTTCTCATTTCACTCACTTTAACAACCGTTCCATCCATATCAGTAAAAGATTGTGTTATTGTAATTTTAGCACTATTTCCCACTTGAACTTTATTCGCCTCAGAATATATAAAAGGTAATGTAATTTCAAAAGCTCCACTTTCTGTAATATCACAAATTTGCATTGTATTTGTTACATAGCTACCTTCTTTAATGGTTAAAGCACTAACATAACCAGAAGCATTTGCAATTATATTTAAATCATCTATTTGCTTTTTTATATTATTACAAGATAAAGTTGCTTGCTCAATCGCAATTCTTTGAGAATCTACAGTTGCAGTGTATGTACTAGAATCTAGTATAGCAAGCACATCTCCAGAATTAACAAAGTCACCTTCTTCATGCAATATTTCTAAAATTTCCGAAGGTACTTTTGAATATACTTTTCTAGATTCACTAGGTTCAATAGCTCCACTTCCTTCCACATAAGATTCTATATCACTTTTAGAAACAACTGCTGTACGGTAAGATACAACTTCATCTTCTTTAAAATAAAACACACAAGCAATTACCACAATAATAAGTAGTAATATAATAAACTTAAACCAACCACTCTTAAAGAACTTCATGTCTTTCTCATCCTTTCATTAACCTATAACTTTTTTTATTATAACATATTATTCGTGAAAATACAAATACGTTAAGTTGAATTTACTGTGAACAGGAAATTTGCTTTCGTCAAGTGAAAAGTTAAATGCAATTCTGTAAAGTAAATGCAATTTGTACGAATAAATGCATGTTAAAAGGGGCTGTAAAAAAAGTCCCACCTAAAAATGTGTGAAAAAATTTCACATATTTTTCATAAGAAAAAAGTTGTCAATAGTGTAATTGGCAACTTTTTTTGGTATAATTAAATCATGAATACTCTAAATAATACCAAGGTGTATTGTACACCAAAACAACTAAAATTGCCAATAGAATTTGAAAAAATTATTGAATTTTCTGACCCAGTGTATTCTTTTAGTGAAATTGTTGACTG
>CAYNYD010000033.1:0-12565 GCA_964401375.1 uncultured Eubacteriales bacterium
AGACTAAAATCTATGTGATGTCTTCATACTTGCATTTAACTTTTCACTTGACGAAGAATTTTTTATAAAACAAAATATACTTAAATTATTGACTTTTATTTATTATCTATGTATAATAAGTATAGGAAATGACAATTCCACAAACGTGGTTTTGCCGAATTAGATTTGAAAACTCGCATCTGACTCGTCAAATGTACAGATGTGAGTTTTTCTATTTATGTAGTTGCTTATCAACCCAGTTCTTATACAGAACTGTAGCCAAGGCAACGTTTAATGTTAAAGATAGCATAAATGCTATTATAAAAAATAGTATTACTTTAACCATAAACATCACCACCTCTCCTACGAAGATTCGTAAAAATTGGTGGCAAAACTACATCTGCTTTTCATCATTTCCTATGGTAGTAAGTATAACACAGGAATTTGCAAAAATTTAATTTTAAGTTCAAAGAAACGAATTCAGTTTTCATTTGAAACTTACATAATTATTGAAGTAGTTTTTGAAACGGAGGCTACTTCTTTTTTTGTGCTAAATACAATAGATTCTGTTTCAAAAAATTGAAATTAGAAAAATCACACACACTGATATTAACAAATCTTCTATATGAACTATCCATTGAGTTGCCATGGATTGCTCGATGTTCCTTCCCCTTCTCCAGTTAAGAACTCAGAGCTTAAAGTAACTAGAGGGCGAACCCCATGGCTATTGCTATACGTGTCGCCGTCCGAGGTGTACAAATAATTGCCGTACACGTAGCTACTGTCCACATAATATACGTTGAAGTATGCAAAGTTCGAATAGCAATAAACACAGTGAGAAGCGAGCCAGCCATAAATATTTCCTAATATAGTTCCATACGTATCACCCTTCATTCCACTTTTCGTATTATTTAATTTGGTCCATGTTGGACTACTCTTATACCAATATGTACTTTTTAATTTTACAGGACTACTCGAACTAGCCGTCTTTGCACTGCTTAATACTGTATTATATTCATCAAATTTAATATCACTTTCATTTGCTTTTTCCGCATAAAACGTTCCACTACTATATGTATAGTCTTTTCCATAAATAGAAAAGTCTGCACCTTGTTTCGTTTCATTTTCTGGCAATACTTCCTCTATATCCTCTATTTTCATACTTCTTATGTTGTCTGCTGTTATTCCTAAACTGGTGCTTATATATTTATCACATTCATCCTCTATTTTTTCTTCTGCATTTAACCAATCTTCTGCTCCTTCTAAAGTTAAATCTCCAAGTGGGTCTGTTGGAACTATTACTACATTATCTCCTTCTATTTTCCATACTCTCCAATCTACATTTGCATCAATATCTGCTGTATATAAAACATAATCTCCTACTTGCAAACTCATTGCTTCTAATTCATTACCTGATAAATTTCCACCTGCTACTCCGTTTGTTCCTTCTATCTCTCCACTCTCTATCTTTTCTCCTGATTGTTCTAATGGATTTAATTCTTTATTTTTACTATGTTTATACCAGAAAAACCCACCTACGCATACCAAAACGAATAATATTAAAACTATAACTACACATACTACTTTATTTAATCCAGCACCTACATTTCCATTTAATCTTTCTTCTGTTCCTTGAAAAGTTTTAATGTTCTTCATCGTAATTCTCCCCTTTGTTTTTTAAAATCTTTAAAAAATTCTTTGTTAATTTTCATAATTCATTATCTTATATTTAATATTACTTACCTCATATTTACAATATACGTAACAAAGTTGTAATATAATTTTAACATGCTTGTTACAATTTATATTTTTTAATTACAAAAACATTAAATTATAAGAAATATTACAAGATGATTATTATACTCATTTTTTCTTTATTGCTTACAAATAGAAGTACAGAACTTAAAAAATTGGCCTCAAAAAAACGTCTATTTTTAGATATTAATCTTACAATAGACGTTAATTTTTCTAATTATACTTTATTTTTACAATTTACCTTTCAAAAAATTTTTAATTAACTATTTAGTTTTTTCAATTATATAATCAATTACATCTTTAACATTAGTGATCTTTTCTGCATCACTATCGGGAATTTCTATCCCAAATTTTTCTTCTAAGTTCATTATTAATTCAACAATATCTAATGAATCAGCAGCTAAATCCTCAATAAAGGTTGAGCTTTCTTCTATTTTATCTCTTTCAACACCAAGTTGTTCAACAATAACATCTTTTATTTGTTCTAAAAGTTCTTCTCTTGACATATAATATTCACCTCCTTTAAGTATAAGAAAAATGAAAAATAAAAAACTAAAAAACAAAAGTTTTCTATTATCGGACGAATGGCATTTGCCACAAAACAATTATAATTAATAATCGTCCCTTTCATAATTTTTCTTGTATTATATATTAAAATTATATTCCCATAATTGAATATCCACTATCTGCGTACAAAATTTGTCCAGTAACCGCAGAAGACATATTACTTAGCATAAATGTAACAGCATCACCAACTTGCTCTATAGTAACATTTCTATGAAGTGGAGACTTTTCTTCAACAACATCTAAAATTGAGCTAAAATCTTTAATCCCTTTTGCTGATAAAGTTTTAATTGGGCCAGCCGATATAGCATTAACTCTAATTCCATCTTTACCTAAATTTTCAGCTAAATACCTAACACTAGTTTCTAAGGCAGCTTTTGCAACTCCCATTACATTATATCCTTGTAAAACTTTTGTAGAGCCATAATAAGTAAGAGTTACCAAACTAGCATTTTCATTTAGCATATCAATTTCTTTAGCCATTCTTGCAACTAAGACAAATGAATAAGCACTTACATCACAAGCATGAGCATAACCCTCTCTACTTGTATAAATAAAATCATTGTGCAAATCTTCTGTATTAGCATGAGCAATTGCATGAACTAATCCATCAATTTTTCCATTTTCTTCTTTTATTTTTTCAAAAACATTTTTAACTAAATCATCATTTGCAGCATCATCACATACATAAATTTTGCTTCCCTCAAATTCACTTACTAAATTATTTATCTTATCTTTATTTTCTTCTCCCATATATGTAAAAATAAGCTTTGCTCCATGCTCATAAGCAGATTTTGCAATACCATACGCAATACTCCACTTATTTCTAATTCCCATTATTAAAATTTTCTTATCTTTTAATATCATCTTATCCACCTCATATATAAAATTAATTATTATCTAAATATTTATACTCGCCAATATTTCTAAACTTTAAATATCTTTCTTCTACAATCTGATTTTTATCTTTATTCAAATTTTCATTTGTAAAATCAATAATCTCTTTTTTTAATGCTTTAGATACTTTAATTAAATTCTTTTCTAAATCATCATTATCTTCATCTATAATTTTATCTATAACTTTTAAATCATATAAATCTTTTGCCGTAAGTTTCATAATTTCAGCAGCTTCTTTTGCACGACTAGAATCTTTCCATAATATACTAGCATACCCTTCTGGTGATAAAATAGAATATATCGCATTTTCCAACATTAAAACTTTATTAGCAACTCCAATTGCTAAAGCACCTCCACTTGAGCCTTCACCAATTACAATTGATAATATTGGTACTTTAAGTTTAGCCATTTCAAACATAGATTTTGCAATAGCCTCCCCTTGACCTCTTTCTTCTGCACCTATTCCCGGATAACCACCTTTAGTATCAATAAATGTTATAACAGGTCTATTAAATTTTTCTGCTTGTTTCATTAACCTTATTGCTTTTCTGTAACTTTCAGGGTTAGGCATACCAAAATTTCTTTCAATATTTTCTTTTGTCGTTCTACCTTTTTGCTCTGCAATTACTGTATAATTCTGAGTTCCTATTTTTGCAAGTCCACAAACTATACTTTTATCATCTGAAAAACATCTATCACCATGTAACTCAATAAAATCATCAAAAATTTTTTCAATAAAATCAAGTGAAGTTTTTCTATTTGGATTTCTTGCTATTTCAACTCTTTCCCACGCTGTTAAATTCTTCTTCATATTAATTCCCCCCTTTATGGAAAGAAATTAATTTACTCAAAACATCTTTCATTTCTTCTCTTTCTACTATCATATCTATAAAACCATGTTCAAGTAAAAACTCAGATGTTTGAAAACCTTCTGGCAATGTTTGACCTATTGTTTGTTCAATAACTCTAGGACCAGTAAAACCAATCATAGCACCCGGCTCTGCAAGAATAATATCTCCAAGCATTGCAAAACTTGCAGTAACCCCACCATAAGTAGGATCTGTTAAAACGGAAATAAACAAAAGTCCTGCTTCATTAAGTTTTGATACAGCAACAGTCGTTTTAGCCATCTGCATTAAAGATATAATTCCTTCTTGCATTCTTGCTCCACCAGAAGTACAAAAAATTATAACAGGTAATTTCAATTCAATAGCTTTTTCTATAGAGTAAGCAATTTTTTCTCCTACAACACTTCCCATACTACCCAATATAAAATTACTATCCATAACACATATCACAGCATCTTCTCCATTGATTTTTCCAGTACCACATTTAATAGCTTCATCAAGTCCTGTTTTTGCTTTTAAAGTTTCAATTTTTTTTATATAGCCATCTATATTTAATGGATTAGTCGTCTCAATATTTAAGTTAAATTCATTAAATGTTCCTTCATCAACTATTTGCCCAATTCTTCTTTTACTTGAAAGTCTAAAATAAGCATTACAATTAGGACAAATACTAAAATTATCTCGCAAATCATCTTTATATATAATTTCCTTACACTTTTCACATTTAACCCATTTCCCAACAGGAATATCCACTTTGTTCTCAATCTTTCTAATTGTAGATGGAGTCCTTTTTTTCATTTTATCAATAATCATTATTTATCACTTCCCAATATTTCTTTTTCAATAAACGAAGTATCAAAATTTCCCTTAATAAAATTATTATTTCTAATTATTTCAAATAAGAAATCAATATTAGTATCAACACCATCTATAACACACTCTTCTAAAGCCCTCTTCATTTTTGCAATTGCCTCATTTCTGTTATTTCCAAGAACAATAATTTTAGCAAGCATAGAATCATAATTAGATGGAATAGTATAACCACTATATATTGCAGTATCTATTCTTATTCCATTACCCCCCGGCAAATTTAAATCCGTAATCTTACCGTGGACAAGGCATAAAATTTTTAGAAGGATTTTCAGCATTAATTCTACACTCTATAGAATGTCCTCTGAAATTAATTTCTTTTTGTTTATATTTTAATTCTTCTCCAGCAGCAATTCTAATTTGTTCCTTCACAATATCAATACCTGTACGCATTTCAGTAATAGGATGTTCAACTTGAATTCTTGTATTCATTTCCATGAAATAAAAATTTTTATTATTATCTACTAAAAACTCAACTGTACCAACACTTGAATATCCAGCTACCTTCGCTACTTTAATAGCCATCTCTCCCATTTTATTTCTAAGCTTTTCATCAACAATTGTAGAAGGAGTTTCTTCTATAACTTTTTGATGTCGTCTTTGAATAGAGCAATCTCTTTCACCCAAATGTATGACATTACCATGTTCATCTGCTAAAATTTGAATTTCAATATGTCTTGGATTGGCAATATATTTTTCTATATAAACAGAATCATCATTGAAAGAAATTTTTGCTTCTTGTTTTACAACATCAAAATTCTTTTCAAGTTCTTTTTCGGAATTAATAATTCTAATTCCTTTTCCACCACCACCACTTGTAGCTTTTATCATAATAGGATAACCAATATCTTTTGCAATTTTTTTGGCTTCACTTAAATCTTTTACATTTCCGTCAGAGCCTTCAATAACAGGCACTCCTGCATTTTTCATAAGTGCTTTAGCATTAGATTTATTTCCCATCAAATCAATAACTTTATAAGAAGGACCAATAAATTTAATATTAGATTCTTCACAAACTTTTGCAAATTGACTATTTTCAGATAAAAATCCAAAACCAGGATGAATACTATCGGCACTTGTTATGCTCGCAGCTTCAATAATATTTTTAAAATTCAAATAACTTTTCAAAGAAGATGCAGGTCCAATACAAACTGCTTCATCAGCAAGTCTAGTATGCATTGCATCCTTGTCAGCTTCTGAATATACTGCTACAGTTTTTATATTCATTTCTTTACAAGCTCTAATTATTCTTACAGCTATTTCTCCTCTATTAGCTATTAAAATTTTATTCATATATTTCTAATCCTTTCTTTAAACTATTGCAAAAGTAAGTTCACCTCTAGCTGCAATTTTATCATCAACAGTAGCAATTGCTTCTCCAACTCCAATTGGACCTTTTCTTTTAAGAATCTTTACTTCTAACTTAAGTTTATCCCCTGGTTTAACAATCTTTTTAAATTTCATTTTATCAATGCCACCAAAAAGAGCATTTTTCCCTTTATTCTCTTCCATAGAAAGAATAGCAACTGCTCCAGCTTGTGCTAAACTTTCACAAATTAAAACACCGGGCATAACTGGATTGCCAGGAAAATGACCTTTAAAATACCATTCATCTTCATTTACATATTTATAAGCTGTACAACTTTCACCTGGAACATATTCGCTAACTTCATCAATCATTAAAAAAGGTTCTCTTTGTGGAATAATATTTTTAATTTCTTCTTTATCTAACATATTCTTTCCTCCAATTAAAATTTATTATTTTCAATATTTTTATCATTTAGTATGTATAAATATAATCATTTATTAATGAAAGTGCTAAAAATTCCAGATAAAATTTTATGAAAAAATAATTAATTTTTATAAGCACTACATTAAAAAATTAAGCAATTTTAAATAATGGCTTTCCATATTCAACAGCATCTCCATCTTTTACATATATATCAACTACTTTACCATCAAATTCAGATTCGATTTCATTCATTAATTTCATAGCTTCAATAATGCAAAGTGTATCACCTTTTTTTATATTTTGCCCAATTTTAACATATGGTTCAGCATTTGGAGATGGCCTTAAATAAAATGTTCCTACCATTGGTGCTTTAACAATATTTCCTTCTTCTACAATATCTCTTTTCTCCTCTGTAGCTGTAGGAATAATATGCTCTTCAGTTTTTATTTCTTCTTTTGAAACATAATTTGTAGCTTCTTTTTTCATATTGATTTTCACACCATCAGGAAATTCGATAGCTAATGATGTTAATGTAGACTCTCCCATCCATTCAATTAATTCTTTTATTTTATCGTAATCCATAATTTTAACCCCCATTTATGAATTATTATTCTTTATACTTTTTTAATATTATACTAGCATTATGTCCACCAAAGCCTAATGAATTTGACATTGCAATTTCAATTTGTTTATGTCTAATTTCATTTGGAACTATATCTAAATCACATTCTTCATCTTTCACTTTATAATTAATTGTAGGTGGAATAACACCTTCATTTAAAGCTTTTAAACAAACAATTGCTTCAAAAGCTCCTGTAGCACCAAGCATATGACCAGTGTAACTTTTTGTCGAACTAACCATTACATTATTTGCAGCTTCACCAAAAGCAAGTTTAATTGCTTTAGTTTCCGTTGAATCATTAAGTAAAGTGGACGTTCCATGTGCATTTATATAATCAACATCTTTAGGTTCTATACCTGCATTTTCTAAAGCTCTTTTCATAGCTCTAGAAGCACCATCACCACTTGGTTCTGGAGCTGTAATATGATAAGCATCTGATGTTGCTCCATATCCAATTACTTCACCATAAATTTTAGCATTTCTTTTTTTAGCGTGCTCTAATTCCTCTAAGACAACAATAGCTGCCCCTTCTCCAATAACAAATCCATTTCTCTCTTTATCAAAAGGAATACTTGCTCTATTTTTATCTGTACTACTAGATAAAGTTTTCATATTTTCAAAACACGCAATTCCCATACCACAAATAGCAGCTTCTGTACCACCTACAACAATAGCATCTTCATAACCATCTTTAATAATTCTAAAAGCCTCTCCAATAGCATTCGTTGAAGATGCACAAGCAGTAACAATAGAAATAGATTCACCTTTAAGACCTAAGTCGATTGAAACATTTCCAGTTGGCATATTCGCAATTGCCATTGGTAAGAAAAAAGGTGATACTCTTGAAATACCTTTAGAAAAGCCAAGAAAGCATTGTTCTTGTATTGTCTCCAAACCACCTATACCAGAACTTACAATAACACCCACCTTTTCATAGTCAGTATTTTCTTTATTCATTCCACTATCTTTCATAGCTTCTCTTGCCGCAATCATTGCATATTGATTTGATCTATCTAATTTCCTAGCTTGCTTTAATTCAAAATGTTCCAATGGATTATAATTTTTAACTTCAGCAGCAAGTTTTGTTTTTAGTTCTTTAGTATCAAATCTAGTAATTTCATCAATACCACACTTTAAATTTAAAATACTATCCCACATTTCAGAAATATTATTTCCAATAGGAGATATAACTCCCATACCAGTTACAACTACTCTCTTCTCCAACTATATCATGTCCTTTCTCAAAGTATATTTTGTTTATTCGATTATTAAGCTTAAAAAAGAATTACATCAACATTCCTCCATCTACATGAATAACCTGTCCAGTAACATATGAACTATCTTCAGATGCCAAGAATTTAACCACTCTAGCAACATCTGTTACACTACCAGCTCTCTTTAAAGGAATTAAATCAATCATTCCTTTTTTAACATCATCTTTTAAAACAGCTGTCATACTTGTATCTATAAATCCAGGTGCAACAGCATTTACTAAAATATTTCTACTTCCAACTTCTTTTGCTAAACTTTTAGTAAATCCTATTATTCCTGCTTTTGAAGCAGAATAATTTGTTTGACCAGCATTACCAGATATTCCAACAACAGAAGCGAGACTTATAATTCTTCCTTCACGAGCTTTAATCATATATGGAATAACATTTCTTGTAACATTAAAAGTTCCAACTAAGTTAACATCAATAACAGATCTAAAATCCTCTTCTTTCATTCTCATAAGTAAAGTATCTTTTGTAATTCCAGCATTATTTACTAAAACATCTATTTTTCCATATTCTTTTATAACACTATCTACCATTTCTTTGCAATCTTCAAAGTCAGAGACATCTGCCTTTACCATAAAGCATTTAACATTTAAAGCTTCAATATCTTTTTTAGTGTTTTCAACATCCTCATTTTCAATAATATAATTAATTGCAATATCCATACCTTCTCTAGCCAACGTCATTGCTATTTCTTTACCTATTCCACGAGTAGCACCTGTTATTAAAGCAACCTTTCCCATAAAATTCACCCTTTCTAAAATAATTCGTTAACTAACTATATCTTCAACTTTTCTATAGTTAACTTCAAACTATCTATATTATTAATGTTAAATACATTAACGTCTTTAGAAGTTCTTTTTACAAAACTTGATAATGTTTTTCCGGGACCAATTTCAACAAATGTATCTACGCCAAGCCTAATCATTGTTTCTATACATTTATCAAATCTTATTGGATTAATCATTTGATTATATAAAATATCTTTAATGTCATCATTTTCTTTATATACTTCCCCATCAATATTTTTAACAACATTACAATTGAATTTATTAAATTTAATCCCATCTAAATCCTTTTTCAATGCTTCAGCTGCTTCTTTTAATTTGTTTGTATGAAATGGTCCTGACGTTTTTAATTGAACAACTTTTTTTACATTATCATAATTTTTAGCAATTTCCATTGCTTCTGCAACAGCATCTTTTTCTCCTGATATTGCAATTTGACCAACGCAATTATAATTAGCAGGAACAACAAAGCCATTTGATACTTTTTCACAAATTTCTTTTGCTGTATTTTCATCTGCTCCTAAAAGTGCTACCATACTCCATTCTCCAGCTGGAAGCATATTCTGCATATATTCTCCTCTATTTTTTACTAGTTTTACTCCCGTTTCAAAACTAATTGCTTTGCTATAAATCAAAGCTGTATATTCTCCCAAACTAAGACCAGCTGAAACTTCAGCAGTAATACTCTCCTTTTCTAAAAGTTTCAATATACCTAAACTCATTGTTAAAATAGCAATTTGTGTGTTTTTAGTTTGAGAAAGTGTTTCTTCATCACTTTCAAACGTAAGTTTAGCAACATCAATTCCTGTTATTCTTTTGACACTTTCATAAACTTCTTTTACTTCTTCATAAGAATCATATAAATCTTTTCCCATAAGCATTGATTGACTTCCTTGACCAGGAAAAATAAAACCAATTTTCATTTATTATATACTCCTTCTTCAAATAGCTACAGTTAGTCTACTAACTATTTTTTCTTCTAGCAAATTACATATTTCTGAAATAATTAAACATCTATCACATTTGATTCCAGTTTCAATAATTACCGATGTAGCTATATCTTTTATACTTTCATCAATTTCCATATTATTTAAATTAATTCCTATTCCTATAACTAAACACCTTACACTCTCTCCAAACAACTTAGTTTCTACTAAAATTCCACCAACTTTTTTATCATTGCATATTAGATCATTAGGATACTTAATATCTAGTTTAATGTTATAAAACTTGTCAAAAACACTTTTGACTATTTCAGCAATACCAACTGTAACACCATCTAAATTTTCAATATTGCAATTTGGATAAAGTAAAATAGAAAATGCCACATCAGATGAAACCCATTTACGTCCATGTGTTCCTTGCCCGTTTGTTTGAAAATCACTTATAACAATAGTTCCATTTGGAGCATTATTTAATGCTAATCTCCAAATTTCTAGTTGAGTAGAATCAATACTTTCAAAATAGTTCAAATTTCTTCCAATAAAATCTGTCTTTAATCTATCTAATTTCATAAAATTGTTTTCATTTCCTCTTGTCTTTTAATTTTAGAAGTAGTTGTTTTTATGAGTGGAGTTTCAGTAACTACAATTCCTCGAATAGCTTTATATTTTGGCATAATTCTATTAACTTCTATAACTTTTTCATAAAGTGCTTTTGTAATTTCTTCTTCAGTAAAAGCATTATATTCAGAATTAAGTATTGCTTTGTCATAAACTAATTTTGCATATATCCTAACATCTTCTTTATCGTTACCACTATATTTTCCATAAATAAAAGATTCTTTCACTCCATCAATTTTATTTAATAAATTTTCCATTTCTTCTGGAAAAATATTCTTACCATTTTGAAGAACAATTACACTCTTTTTTCTGCCACATATATATATGTAACCATCATCATCTATCTTAGCCAAATCACCTGTTTTAAACCAACCTTCACTATCAATAGCTTCTTTTGTTGCTTCATCATCTTCGAAATATCCAAGCATAATATTTGGACCTTTAACAATTAATTCTCCCATACCATCTGCATTTTTATCTATTAGTCCAACCTCTACACTAGGTAAACATTTTCCAATTGAACCTTGTCTATAAAGCTTAGGAGTTTCAACAGCAATAACTGGTGAAGTTTCTGTAAGTCCGTACCCTTGTAAAAGATTAATTCCCATTTCTCTATATTTTTTCCAAATTACAGGATCTAAAGCTGCTGCACCACTAATAAAAGTACGAATATGTCCTCCTAAAATATCATTTATATATTGGAACTTTTTTTTCTTTTCCTCCATACTCATATTTTCAGATTCTTTTAAGTCTGATTCAAACTTATCTAACATATTTTCTTTTTCTAACTTTTTTAAAATATGTTTATACATCATCTCATAAATAGCTGGAACAGAAGCCATAAAAGTAATGTGATATTCATTTAAATTTTCAATTATAAATCTTGCTCCATCAGAAAAACAAGTTTGAGCACCCCTATATAGTGAAAATAAAAATCCAACTGTACATTCAAAAATATGATGCAATGGTAAAAATGATAGCATAACATCATCAGGATTTAAATCAATGACATGAGCCATATCCATTAAGTTTGCACAAATATTTCTATGACATAAAGCAACAACTTTTGATTTAGCAGTCGTTCCTGAAGTAAATAACATTACATTCATTGCTTCTGGATTAATTTCAGCATCTAAAAATCTTCTATCTCCACCTTCCATTAATTTCCAACCTTTATTCGTAAGTTCTTTTTGAGATAAAAACATTTCATTAGACTCTTTTAAGTCCATTGAAATATAATATTTCAATTTTCCAAGTTTTTCGTCATATATATTTTTCATTATATCTTCATACTTTCCAGAAAAAAATATGGCTTCAACATTTGAGCGTTCAATTAAACTTCTCAACTCATTTTCAGGTAATGCTTTATCAAATGGAACAACTATTCCTGTACCACACACAATACTTAAATAAGCAATCTCCCATTCATATCTATTTTCACCAATAATGGCAATCCTTTTATCCTTTAAACCCATATCAATTAAAGCTGTCCCTAAAGCATTCGCTTCTTCTCTGACTTCTTTATGCGTTATAGTTTTATATTTTCCTTCGCCTATTTTTATCTTATAAGCAATATTATTTCCGTATTCTTCTCCTGTCTTTCTTAGCATATCTTTTATATCTGTTATTTTGATAATTTCCTTCAAATCTCACACCTCTACCTTTTTATAA
>CAYNYD010000034.1:0-12295 GCA_964401375.1 uncultured Eubacteriales bacterium
CATTGCAAATCTTAGTAATCAACTAAAATTTGCAACAAAAAAGACACTAAAGTTTCACCAACTAAAGTGTCTTTAAATATATTAATCCAAAAATCCTTTATAATGTCTTGTAAGCATTTGTGATTCAAGAGCCTTAACTGACTCAAGTGCAACACCTACAACAATTAATATTGCAGTTCCTCCAAAAGAAATTTTTAATCCAGCAAAAGTCGTAAGTATCGGTAATACTGCAATAATCGCTAGGAATATAGCACCAAAACATGTTATATTGTGTAAAATAGAATCCAAATATTCTTTTGTTGGTTTTCCTGCTCTAATGCCAGGAATAAATCCACCATTTTTTCTTAAATTTTCAGATACATCAAATGTATTAAATGCCATTGTAATTGTATAGAAGAATGTAAATGCAAAGATTAATAGCAAATAAATTAATATATGAACCAGTCCATACCCTATCATCTCTGCCGTTCCAGTTCCTTCCCAGTTAATTGATGTAAATGCAAACACTTTATATACTGCAGCCCAAAAACCTGTGCTTGTAAGAATATCCTTATTTACTAATTGAATAATCATTGATGGAAATTGCATAAATGACATAGCAAAGATAACTGGCATAACACCTGCCATATTAAGTTTCATTGGAATATATGTGCTTTGTCCACCATACATTTTTCTTCCAACAACTCTCTTTGCATATTGAACACTTACTCTTCTTTCAGCCTCAGTTACCCAAACAACACCCGCAATTAATACAAATGCTCCAATTAAAATTCCTATTGTAGTAAATAAACCACCTATACTAAATACTCCATTTTTGAATATCACTTCATTCCACAAATACTGTGCTGTATCAGGCAATCCTGAAACGATACCAGCAAAAATCAATAATGAAATACCATTTCCAATACCTCTTACGCTAATTTGCTCAGCAATCCACATAAGCAATGTAGAACCTGCTGTTAAAGATATAATAAATAAAAATGCTGCTGGTGCAGTTGGTAAAAATACACCTTGACCTCTATATATTAAATATGATGCGAATGCTTCTATTGCAGCAAGTACCACCGCTGTATACCTAGTATAAGCAGAAATCTTCTTTCTTCCATTTTCACCATCTTTAGATATTCTCTCTAAAGCTGGAATTGCAAATGTCAATAATTGAATTACAATTGATGCTGTAATATAAGGACTTATAGACATAGCGAATATAGACAATCTCGAAAAAGCTCCACCTGTGACAATATCTACTGTTGAAACAAATCCATTAGTACTTTCACTTATAATATTTAATCTCGATGCATCTACACCCGGTGCTGTTATAAAAGAACCAAATCTAAAAATTACTAAAAGTAATAATGTGTATAGGATTTTTTTCCTTAACTCGGGAATTTTCCAAGCATTAATAAACGTTTTAAACACTCTATACCACCTCTACCTTTCCACCAGCAGCAACAATTTTAGCTTCAGCACCTTTAGTTATTCTAGCAGCTTTTACAGTTAACTTTTTAGATAAATCTCCATTACCTAATACAACTATGCCATCATTAATTTTCTTAATTAAACCTAATTCTAATAAACTTTCTGCTGTAACCTCTGTACCATTGTCAAGATTTTCAAGCATTGCTAATGTTACTTCTGTATATTCTTTGGAATTTATATTTTTAAATCCTCTCTTTGGAATTCTTCTAAATAAAGGCATTTGACCACCTTCAAAACCAGGTCTTACGCCACCTCCAGATCTTGCATTTTGACCCTTATGACCTTTACCAGATGTTTTTCCAAGTCCAGATCCAACTCCTCTACCAACTCTTTTTCTAGTAGTTTTTGAACCAACAGCTGGTCTTAATTCATCAAGTTTCATTCTAGTTTGCACCTCCCTTTTCAAAGCTTATATATTATAAAATTTCTGATACTTTTTTACCTCTTAAATTAGCAACCATTTCAACTGTTTTTAATTCTTGTAAAGCTTTAATTGTAGCATAAACAGCATTTCTAGGGTTGTTAGAACCAAGATTCTTAGTTCTGATATTTTTATATCCAGCAAGTTCTAAAACTGGTCTTACTGCTCCACCAGAAATTAATCCAGTACCTTCAGCAGCAGGTTTTAATAATACTTTACCAGCACCATAATGACCAATTATTTCATGTGGAATTGTAGTATCAACAATGGCAACCTCAACTAAATTCTTCTTAGCATCTTCAATAGCTTTTTTAATAGCATCTGGAACTTCGGCTGCTTTACCATTACCAACACCAACATGACCTTGCTCATCGCCAACAACTACTAAAGCGCTAAATCTAAAAGTTCTACCACCTTTAACAACTTTTGCGACTCTATTAATTGTAACAACTTTTTCTTTAAGATCTAGTGTTCCTGCATCTATCATTTTATTTGCTCCTTTCTAAAATCTATTAAAATTCTAAACCAGCTTCTCTGGCAGATTCTGCTAAAGCCTTTACTTTTCCGTGGTATATGTAACCACCTCTATCAAATACTACTGTTTTAATTCCAGCTTTGATAGCTCTTTTGGCTATTAATTCACCAACCTCTTTAGCAGCTTCAATATTACTAGCCTTTGTTTTTACTTCTTTATCTAATGTAGAAGCAGAAACTAAAGTTCTAGCAGCAACATCATCAATTACTTGAACATAAATGCCTTTATTACTTCTAAAAACACTAAGTCTTGGACGATCGCTAGTGCCACTTACTTTTGTACGAACTCTTTTATGCCTTAATTCTCTCGAAACACTTTTAGGTTCTTTATTAATCACTGTAATTTCTCTCCTTTCCATATCAAATTAAAATTTATCTTTTAACTTGCTATTAGATTATTTCTTACCTAATTTACCTTCTTTTCTAATGATTCTTTCATCAATATATTTGATACCTTTTCCTTTATATGGTTCTGGAGGTCTTACCATTCTAATTTCAGCGGCAAGTTGTCCAACAGCCTCTTTATCAGGACCTGTAACAATTATACTTGTTTGAGATGGAGCTTCGATTTTAATGTCTCCCCTATCTTCAAATTCAACTGTATGAGAGAATCCCATATTCATTATAAGTTTATTTCCTTGTTTTTGTACTCTATAACCAACACCATTAACTTCAAGTTCTTTCTTGAAACCATCAGTAACACCAACAACCATATTATTAAGTAAAGTCCTAGTTAAACCTTGCAAAGCATCATCTTCTGGATTGCTGATTTCAACAGTAATCACTCCAGCATTTTGTTTAATTATCATAGCTTCATGAAGTTTTTTAGTTAAAGTACCCTTAGGTCCTTTTACTGTTACTAAATTTCCATCTTCGATTTTAACTTCAACACCAGCTGGAACAGTTATAGGTTTCTTTCCTATTCTTGACATTTTATTTCTCCTTTCTTTGCAAATAAAATTTGCAAATTTTTAAGTTCTATTATTTTAATTACCAAACAAAAGCTAGTACCTCTCCACCAATGCCTTCTTGTCTTGCTTTTTTATCTGTCATAATTCCTTTTGATGTAGAAATTAAAGCTATTCCAAGGCCACCTAAAACTTTAGGAAGTTCATCCTTTGTAGCATAAACTCTAAGTCCTGGTTTACTTATTCTCTTCAATCCAGCAATAACTTTTTGCTTATTAACATACTTAAGAGTAATTCTTATAGTACCTTGAACTCCATCTTCTATTTCTTCAAAACCTTTAATATATCCTTCATCTAATAATATTTCAGCAATTGATTTCTTTAATTTTGAAGATGGTATATCTACAGTTTCATGTCTTTGTGCATTTGCGTTTCTAATTCTTGTTAGCATATCTGCTATTGGATCAGTAATGTTCATTTACTTTAACTCCTTTCATTCTAGATTTTAGAAATTAGAGATTAGATTCTCTCCTTTCTATTTTTCACTTATATAGAGCACCTAATTTCTAATCTCTAATGCTCTAAATTTTATCTATTTTAAAAATATCTCATATTATTAAATTACCAACTAGCTTTCTTAACACCTGGTATTTGTCCTTTATGAGCTAACTCCCTGAAACAAATTCTGCAAATCCCAAATTTACGAATATATGCATGTGGTCTTCCACAAATTCTGCATCTATTGTATTTTCTTGTGCTGTATTTAGGAGTTAATTTTTGTTTTGCAATCATTGATTTCTTTGCCATGATTCTCCTCCTTTACTTTGAAAATGGCATTCCAAGAAGTTCTAAAAGTGCTTTTGCCTCTTCGTCTGTATTTGCCGTTGTAACAAATATAATATCCATACCTCTTATTTTATCAATTTTGTCATATTCAATTTCTGGGAATATAAGTTGTTCTTTAACCCCCATAGAATAATTTCCTCTTCCATCAAAAGAGTTTGGAGATAATCCTCTAAAATCCCTTACTCTAGGAAGTGCAACATTAAACAATCTTTCAGCAAAATCATACATTTTTCTACTTCTTAAAGTTACTTTACAGCCAATTTCCATACCTTCTCTAATTTTAAAACCTGCTATTGATTTTTTTGCCTTTGTAGAAATTGCTTTTTGACCTGTAATAATACTTAAATCTCTCATTGCATTTTCTAAGGCTTTTGCATTTTCTCTAACATCGCTTACGCCCATATTAATAACAATCTTTTCTAGCTTTGGAACTTGCATAACTGATTTATAATTAAACTTTTTCATAAGTTCTGGAACTGCTTGGTTCTTATAAACTTCTGCTAAACCTGACATTTATGATTACCTCCTTTCTTACTTCAATTCTTCATTGCATTTAGCACATACTCTTGTTTTGGTGCCATCTTTCTTTATTTCTACCTTAGTCCTTACACCTTTACCACATTTTGAGCAGAATACATTAGCTTTAGATGCATTAAAAGCAGTCTCAACCTTTATAATTCCACCAGCTTCTCCAGCTTTTCTAGGTTTAGTGTGTTTAGTTCTTACATTGACACCCTCTACAACTATTTTATTATCCTTAGGTAATACTTGTAAAACTTTTCCTTTTTTACCTTTATCAACACCAGAATTAATCATAACAGTATCGCCTTTTTTTACGTGTAGATTATTCATTTATTTTTACACCTACCTTTATATTTTTTATCTTATAATACTTCTGGAGCTAAAGAAACAATCTTCATATATTCTTTTTCTCTTAGTTCTCTAGCAACAGGTCCAAATATACGAGTACCTCTTGGAGTCTTATCATCTTTTATAATAACAGCTGCATTTTCATCAAATCTTATATGTGAGCCATCTGGTCTATGTAGACCTTTTTTACTTCTAACAATAACAGCTTTAACAACTTCACCTTTTTTTACCATTCCTGCTGGTGCAGCACTTTTTACAGAAGCTACAATAACATCGCCAATGTTAGCAAACTTTCTATAAGAACCACCAAGGCATCTGATACACATTAACTCTTTAGCACCAGTATTATCGGCAACTTTTAAAATTGTTTGTTGTTGTATCATTTTAGTTTCTCCTTTCTTTTCATATCACTTCTAGCTTATTTTGCTTTTTCGACAATTTCAACAACTCTCCATCTTTTATCTTTTGATAGAGGTCTAGTTTCCATTACTTTTACGGTATCTCCTATGCCACATTCATTGTTTTCATCATGAGCCTTTAATTTGAATGTTCTTTTCATAATCTTTCCGTATAATGGATGTTTATATCCTGTCTCAACAGAAACAACAACCGTTTTTTCCATTTTATCACTTATAACTTTTCCAGTTCTTGTTTTTCTAAGTGCTCTTTCAGACATTTTATTTTCTCCTTTCTTTCAGGACTTTTATTTTTATTATTCAGCTTCTTGCAATTCTCTTTCTCTTAGAATTGTTTTAATTCTAGCAATATCTTTTTTTGTATTTCTAATTTTCATCGGATTATCTAAACCATGTGTAGCTAATTGAAATCTTAATTTGAATAATTCAGACTTTAATTCCACTAACTCCTTTTCTAAATCCGATGAAGACATTTTCTTAATATCATTAAGCTTCATCGTTTTCACCACCTTCATTTTTTGTAGCAATAATGAACTTAGTTTTAATTGGAAGTTTATGGCTAGCTAATCTAAAAGCTTCTCTTGCAGTCTCTTCAGTAACTCCTTCCATTTCGAATAAAATTCTACCTGGTTTTACCACAGCTACCCAATATTCTAATGAACCTTTACCACTACCCATACGAGTTTCAGCAGGTTTCTTTGTTATTGGTTTGTCTGGAAATATTTTAATCCAAACCTTTCCACCTCTCTTAATAAAACGTGTCATTGCAATTCTGGCAGCTTCTATTTGATTAGATTTAATCCAACCAGCTTCTAAAGCTTGAAGTCCATACTCTCCATATGTTACTTCTGTTCCTCTTGTTGCTTTACCTCTATTTCTACCTTTTTGCATTTTTCTATATTTACTTCTTTTTGGCATTAGTGGCATTAATCTCTACCTCCTTCTGCATTTTTAGTAGGAAGTACCTCTCCCTTATATATCCAAACCTTAACACCAATCTTTCCATATGTTGTATCTGCCTCTGCAAATCCATAATCAATATCGGCTCTTAATGTTTGTAGTGGAATAGTACCCTCTCTATAAAATTCACTTCTTGCTATTTCAGCTCCACCAAGTCTTCCTGAGCACGCAGTTTTAATACCTTTCGCACCAGCCTTCATAGCTTTTGCCATACATTGTTTCATAGCTTTTCTATATGAAATTCTTCTTTCAAGTTGAGAAGCAATATTTTCAGCAACCAATTGTGCATCTATATCTACATTCTTAACTTCAACAATATTTATATTCATATCTTTCTTGAATTTTTTAGCTAAATCAGCTCTAATTTTATTTATGTTCTCACCATTTTTTCCTAGTGCAATACCAGGTTTAGCTGTGTGAACACTAACTCTTATCATATTTGCTCTTCTTTCAATTTCAATCTTTGAAACTCCAGTAGCATATAATTTTTTCTTAATATATTCTCTAATGTTATAATCTTCGACTAAATTATCTGCAAAATCCTTTTTATTTGCATACCATTTAGAATCCCAGTCTTTAATGATACCAACTCTTAATCCATGAGGATCCATTTTTTGTCCCATTAAAAAATTCCTCCTTTCTCTTATTCTCTCTCTTTTAGTACAACTTCTATATGTGAAGTTCTTTTCCTAATTCTATTAGCTCTACCCTGTGTAGCCGCTCTTATTCTCTTCATTGTTGGTCCTTGATTTGCATAAATTTCAGCAACATATAATTTACTTCTATCCATACCAAAATTATTTTCAGCATTTGCAATTGCTGATTTTAATACTTTCTCAACTAATGGAGATGCAGCTTTAGGTGTAAATTTTAATATAGCTAGTGCTTCATCAACATCTTTACCTCTGATTAAATCTATAACGATTTTTACTTTCCTTGCTGAAATTCTAGCATATTTGTAACTCGCTCTTGATTCCATCTTGCGATTCTCCTTCCATACTTATTTATTATTTTGCTTTAGAAGTCTTATCTCCTGCATGACCTTTAAAAGTTCTTGTTGGAGCAAACTCTCCTAATTTATGACCTATCATTTCATCAGATATATATATTGGAACATGTTTTCTTCCATCATGTACAGCTATTGTATGTCCAACCATTTGAGGGAATATTGTAGAAGCTCTTGACCAAGTCTTTAAAACTTCTTTTTTATTTTCAGCATTCATTTTTTCAATTCTTGCCAATAATTTAGCATCTACAAATGGTCCTTTTTTAATTGATCTAGCCATTTATTTTTTCCTCCTTCTACTTAGAATTTCTTCTCTTAACTATAAACTTGTTGCTAGGTTTCTTCTTATTTCTAGTTTTATAACCAAGAGCTGGTTTACCCCAAGGAGTAACAGGTCCCGGTCTACCAACTGGTGATTTACCTTCACCACCACCATGAGGGTGATCGTTAGGGTTCATTACAGAACCTCTAACTTCTGGTCTATTACCAAGCCATCTACTCTTACCTGCTTTACCAAGTTTAATATTTTCATGTTCAGTATTTCCTACTTCACCAATAACAGCTCTACAATCAACTCTTACTAATCTCATTTCACCAGAAGGAAGTCTTACATGAGCATATTTGTTTTCTCTAGCCATAAGCTGTGCACTATTACCTGCACTTCTAACCATTTGAGCACCTTTACCCGGTTTTAATTCAATACAATGAATTAAAGTACCAACAGGAATATTTGCAATTGGTAGACAATTTCCCGGCTTGATATCTGCTTTTTCTCCAGACATTACTTTGTCATTAACCTTTAATCCAATTGGGGCTAAAATATATGCTTTCTCTCCATCTTCATATTGAATTAAAGCGATATTAGCTGACCTATTTGGGTCATATTCTATTGCAACAACAGTAGCTGGCATATTATCTTTTCTTCTTTTAAAATCAATAATTCTATATTTTCTTCTTGAACCACCACCATGATGTCTAACTGTAATCCTACCATAAGAATTTCTACCAGCATTTTTCTTTAAACTTGTTGTTAAAGATCTTTCTGGTGTAGTTTTTGTAATCTCTTCATAAGTTGAAACAGTCATATTTCTTCTTGATGGTGTAGTTGGTCTATATTGTTTAATACCCATTTTCTTAATCTCCTTTATTCAAAATTTTATATCCTTAGGTTAATTTTGCAGACTTAAGCTCTATCGGGTTAATAGATTAAATCTTTAACTTTTAACTCTAAGCTCCAAATTCTTTAATACTTGTCTCATATTTTCTATTAACAGTCTTTTCTTTTCCACCTTTTTCTAAATATGTTATTTTCTTTGAATCAGCTGTAGTATCTATTGTAACAATAGCCTTTTTCCAATCTGATGTTCTTCCAGAAGTTGCACCTTGTCTCTTTGGTTTTCCTTTAACAATAATAGTAGAAACCTTTAAAACTTTAACACCAAATAATTTTTCAACAGCCTTTCTTATATCAATTTTTGTTGCCTTTTTGCTAACTTCAAAAGTGTACTTACCTTCACTCATAGCAAAATTACTCTTTTCAGTTATAACTGGTCTAATGATTATATCTTCAGCAACCATTATGCGTACACCTCCTCAATTTTATTAACAGCATCTTTAGTAACAACTAACATATCATATTTTAAAATATCATAAGTATTAATTGTATTAACTAAAGCAGTTTTAACATTAGGAATATTTCTAGCAGATGCTTCAACATTTAAATTCTTATCAGCAAGAACTACTAAAGCTTTTGTAGCTTTTATATTCTCTAATACTTTTACCATATTTTTAGTTTTAATCTCATCAAAATTCAAACTATCTAAAACAATAATATTATTATCCTGAACTTTCGTTGTAAGAGCAGACTTAAGAGCAAGCCTCTTTACTTTCTTATTTAATGTATATTTATAACTTCTTGGCTTAGGTCCTAAAGCAACACCACCTTTAGTCCATTGTGGAGCTCTAATACTACCTTGTCTTGCACGACCTGTACCTTTTTGTTTCCATGGTTTCTTTCCACCACCAGTTACTTCACTACGAGTTTTTGTAGACCCTGTACCTTGTCTTTGATTAGCTAAATAATTTACAACAACTTCATGCATAACATTTTCATTAACTTCAACTGCAAAAATGTCATCACTAAGTTCAATATCGCCAACCTTTTTTCCTTCTATGTTTAATAAATCAACTTTAGGCATTTACTTCTTCCTCCTTCCATTATTTAGCATTCTTAGCTACAGCTGTTCTTGCTGCATCTTTTATTCTAACAAGTGATTTTTTATATCCGGGAACGGAACCTTTAATTAAAATAACGTTCTTATCCATATCAACTTTAACAACTTGTAAATTTTGTACTGTAATTGTATCCTTACCAGTATGTCCTGGTAATTTTTTACCTGGAAATACTCTTCCTGGTGAAGATGTAGGTCCCATAGAACCTGGTCTTCTATGATACATAGAGCCATGACCTTTTGGTCCAATATGTTGACCATGTCTCTTGATAACACCTTGGAATCCTTTTCCTTTTGAAGTTCCTTGAACATCAACTAATTCACCAGCTTCAAAAATGTCAGCTTTAATCTCATCTCCGACATTATAGCCTTCAACATCATCAATTCTCAATTCTCTTATATATTTTTTATAAGCAATTCCTGCTTTGTCAAATACACCTTTCATAGGCTTATTCATTTGTTTTTCTTTTACCTCTCCAGTTGCTACTCGAATAGCATTATATCCATCTGTTTCAACCGTTTTCTTGCCTATTACTACGCAAGGCTCAACTTCAACAACTGTAACAGGAATAACTAATCCATTCTCATCAAATATTTGTGTCATTCCTAATTTTTTACCGTAAATTCCTTTTTTCATTTTAAAAATACCTCCTTGGTTATTGGTTCATATCTGAACATGACCATAAATTCCTATAACTGCTAATTTTTAAAATCTCATTTATTATTCATCGATTTTCATTTCAGCTTCTACACCAGCTGGTAGCTCAACTTTCATAAGAGCTTCTGCTGTTTTAGCTGTTGGGTAAAGAATATCAATAACTCTCTTATGAGTTCTCATTTCAAATTGTTCTCTTGAATCTTTGTATTTGTGAGGCGATCTTAAGATTGTTATAACTTCTTTTTTAGTAGGTAGTGGAATTGGACCTGAAACACTAGCGCCCGTACGTTTAGCCGTATCTACTATTTTCTGAGCAGACTGATCTAAAATCGCATGGTCGAAAGCTTTAAGTCTAATTCTAATTCTTTCCTTTCCTACTTCTGTAGCTTTTTTGTTTGCTTTTGGCATTTGGTTTCCCTCCTAATATATATTTGTGCCGACAAAGCCATACACGCACCCGGGTGTTTCATTTTATCCCATAATTAAACCCAAGCTTAATGCCTGGGGAAAGTGCTTTTCTTACCCTTGTCGCCTGATTTAAAATCAGACATACTCCGCAAGAGTTCCCTGCCTATACTGGCAGCCACATCTTGCATCAACGCATAACCACATCTTGCATTATTATACACGCTATTTCCGTAAGATGCAAGAGTTTTTTCCTATTTTGTAAAATTTTATGAATTATGCCCTTTTATATTAATTCGAAAATTTGACATTTGCCAAGTTTCCGTAACATTTTAATATTTATTTTTAATAAAATTTTGCTATTTAAATTATTTTAGACAAAGTATGACAGTCTTAGAGTCGATATAATAAACATTCTTTATAAAAAAAATAAAATAATATATAATAAACAAGAACCTCGTATTATAATAGTATTTAAAGTCTACTATAAAGAGACTTATGCTATAATTGTTTTAGATACTGTGGATTGTTTACATCTTCCTCGTATTTTTCTAGTATGTGAAAAAATTAATTTTATT
Organism: uncultured Eubacteriales bacterium; assembly: GCA_964401375.1. GTDB lineage: Bacteria > Bacillota > Clostridia > TANB77 > UBA1234 > UBA1234. The sequence goes on from CAYNYD010000034.1 coordinate 11,313, forward strand.
TTTTTATTATTTTTAGAAATTTTTCGTAACGAATGTTACTTAAAGATAAAATTTATATACTCTTATATTGATGTGATTTATCTTAATTGTCCAGAAAAAATCTTCTAATGTAATAATAAGTTAAAGGTAAATTGTAAAAACAAATTCTAGAAGAAAAAGTAAATTCTAAATATATCAGGTGTTAAACCATATATAATTACTAGAGCAGATGAAAGTATTTGTTATACTACTATTCCAGTAAAATAGGAACATACTGACCATGTTTTTAATATATTTGATTGCACTTTTTTATTAATGATATTATAGAAAATGGGGGGTGATTTAATGAAAAAAGTAGTATTAATAGCACTAATAGTCGTTGTAATGGTAGTTGTAATAGGTAGAGTTATTTTTATTAATTTAAATAATAAAGAAAAAACTTCTATTACTGCTTCAAGTTTTTATACTACTATGTCTCAAAAAGGATATATTGTTCAAGATGCAAGCAGTCAATATGCAAACTATGATTACGTAAAACAAGTATACATAGCTACTAGTGAAGATTATAGTTATCAAATTAAATTTTATGAACTTCTAAACGATTCTTATGCAATAAGTTTTTATAATAATATCAAACCTATTTTTGGATCGTCAAAAGGAAATGCTCCTGTTGCAACAAATGTAGCATTAAATAATTATTCAAAATATACTTTACCATTAAATGGTAAATATATGGTTATTTCGAGAATAAACAATACTATTATATATGTTGATGTAGATGATAACTATAAAGATACTGTTAAATCCATACTAGATGAATTAGGATATTAAATTAAGAAACATATCCAGGTTTTTATGAATAAAAAGTCGTACCACATTTCCTATTTCGTGGTACGACAAATAAAGAGTCTTTTAACTCTACTTCTTTTTTATTTTCTAAATATATGCTTGTGTGTGTGTGTGTGTGTGTACAGCCCCAACGGTTTCAAGGTTTTTCATTCGTT
>CAYNYD010000035.1:0-12196 GCA_964401375.1 uncultured Eubacteriales bacterium
CTTTTATAAAATGAATTTAAATTCACTATTGACATATTTTGTATATGGGTGTAATATAATAAATAGTGAATTCAAATTCATTTTTGCGTTGGAGGGGTTTTATGCAAAGATTAAAGGCTGATGTCAAACAAAGGATAATGGAAGTTGGAATGAGACGTTTTAAAAAAGAAGGGTTTGAAAACACTTCTATGAATGATATTGCGAGTGATGCTGGAATAAGTACAGGAAATATATATAGATATTTTCTAACTAAAAAACATTTACTTAACGAGATATTGGTTGAAACGGAAGATGAAATAAAACATTTCTTTGATAAAATACCATCAAATTATGAAAAAATTAAATTAAACGATCTATTTGAAATGATAACAGACTTTACTTTAAAAATAGCTAAAGAAAAAAATGATACTTTGAAAATAATGCTTAATTCTCAAAATGAGAGTCAATTTATGGCTTTTAAAGAGCATATTTTAAGTGTTTTTGCACAAAAGATAATAACTATTGTAAAAAGTATCAGTAGCAAGAAAGAATATGTAAATTTATGTGAGGCTATTGCGAGAGCAAATTTTGAAGGTTATACATATATTGTTAAAAATAATTTAGATGATATTACTTCTATGAAGCAAAATCTGGAATTATATAAGAAACTAATGATAGAAGATTTAGGTAATAAAGTTATGGAAGTGATAAAGAAATGATTGACAAACTTGCAAGATTTGTCGTACAAAAGAGAAATATACTTGGAGTTGTATTCATTATTTTGATAATAATTAGTTTGCTATTGATTCCAAAAGTTAATATTAATTATGATTTGTCTGAGTACGTGCCTGATACAGAAAAGTCTAAACAAGGTATGAATATTGTTGAAGACGAATTTGCTATGCAAGGTTTTGCAAGAGTAATGATTAATAATGTTACTTTAGTTCAAGCTAAAGAATATAAAGATAAAATTGAAAATATTGATGGCGTAGATATGGTCTTATGGCTTGATGATAGTGTTGATATTTATAGACCTATTGAGTTTATTTCAGAAGATTTGTTAAGTGATTACTATAAAGATGGTAGTGCGATATTTGAAATAATGTTTGAAGAAGATGATTATTCATCTAAAACTAATCACGCCATAGATGAAATTGTAAAATTGATTCCAGAAGATAGTAATTTAATTGGATCTGCAGTTGATACGAAATCTGCTAGAGAAAAAGTACAAAATGAGATAGGCAGAATAATGGCCATACTTATACCAGTTGTAATTATTATTTTGATATTGACGACTAATTCGTATGCATCTCCTTTACTTTTTCTTGCAATAATTGGAACATCAATTTTAATTAATATGGGAACAAACGTAATTTTTAAACACGTATCTTTTATTACATATAGTATTGTTGCTGCTTTACAACTTGCAGTTTCAATGGATTATTCTGTTTTCGTACTTCATCAATTTGAAGAAGAAGATAAAAGTGATATAGAAGAAGCAATGGTTAGGACTATTAAAAAATCATGTTTGTCTATTTGTTCAAGTGCCCTTACAACTGTTGCAGGATTTGTTGCATTGGTATTTATGGGATTTACAATTGGAAGAGATATGGGATTAGTTTTTGCAAAGGGAATTGTGTTAAGCTTAATTTGTGTGTTATTCTTTATGCCTTGCTTAACATTAAAATTTTATCCAATAATTACTAAATTTAGCCATAAATCATTTTTCCCAAAATTTGATAAATTTGCTAAATATACAAGGAAAATATCATATGTTTTAATTATTTTAGTTATTTTAATTACTGTGCCTTCTTATGTTGCACAAAATCAAAATGAATTTTTATATGGTTCTTCTTCATTTGGAGGAGGAGAAGGTACAAAAGTATTTGAAGATGAAAAAGCTATTGTAAGTAAATTTGGTAGAAGCAATCCAATAATTGTTTTAGTTCCAGTTGGAGATTATATTAGTGAGAAAAATATGGCAGATGAAATAGAAAATCTGGACGTTGTTAAAAAAGTTCAGTCTTTGGCTAATTTAGTTGGAGAAGGAGTGCCTGATTCATTTGTTCCAATTGATAATTATCAAAAGTTTAGAACAGATAAATATTCAAGGTTTGTAATATATGTAAAAACTTCGTCAGAAAGTGAAGCTGCTTTTGATGCCGTTAATAAAATAAAAGAAATAACAGAAAAATATTATGGAGAAAATTATGAAATGACAGGAACAATTCCAGTTACTATGGATATTAAAAAAATTGTTAATAAGGACTATAATATAGTAAATTGGATTTCTATTGGAATGGTAATGATTATATTACTATTTACATTTAAATCTTATATATTGCCGATTCTTTTAACAATTGTAATTGAGAGTGGTATATTTATTAATATGGCGATTCCATATTATACTGGACAGTCAATGATATTCTTAGGATATTTAATAGTAAGTTCAATTCAACTTCGGTGCAACAATTGATTATGCAATACTTATGACAAATAATTATCTTAATTTGCGAGAAACGGAAGATAAAAAAACAGCATCTGACCTTGCAGTATCAAAAAGTTTACCTTCAATTTTAACTTCTGGTTGTATTTTAGTATCTGCTGGATATTTAATAAAATTGTGTTCGACAATGACTGCTATTTCAGAGATGGGAGAACTTATTGGTAGAGGTGCTATTTTAAGTATGCTTTTAGTTACATTCTTTTTGCCACATGTATTGTCAGCATTTGATGGATTAATTAAAAAAACAAATTTTAAAAGTAAAAGAAAGGAAGTAAAGTAATATGAAAAGGTGTGCTGTTTTAATACTTACAATGATTATATTGTTAAATAGTTTTGCTTATGCAATGCCTATACAAAAGAAGAATGAAACAGTGTACGTTAATTTAGGGAAGTACGGAAATGTTGAAGAAATTAATATATATAGTAAATGTCTTTTAAATGGTAATGATAATATTACAGATTATACTAAATATAATGAGGTAACTAATCTTTCTAATAGGGATAAATATAATACTATTGAAGACGGAATAGAATGGGATGTTAGTGGTGATAAATCTTTTAGTTATACTGGCAAAGTTGGAGAAGAATATTACAATTTAATTCCATGGAATTTTGAAATATCATATAAATTAAATGGGGCTGATGTTAATTATGAAGACTTGCTAGGAGCTAGTGGGTTAGTTGAAATAAATATTGAAATAAATGCTAATGAGAATGCCAATGAATATTATAAAAATAATTATTTTCTTGAGATAACAGGTAGTTATGATATGAGTAAATATTTAAGCTTATCATCAGATGATGCTATGATTACAAACACAGGAAATACTGAAACTCTTATGTTTGTGGTATTACCGGGGCAATCTACAAGTTTAAATGTTGAAATAGGTACTGATGATTTTGAAATGGATGGAATCACAATGGCAATGGTACCACTTACAGGAGATATGCTAGATAAAGTGGTTGAGCTTATTGATGACAGAAATGATATGAAAGATGCTATAAATTCTATGAATAGTAGTGCGGATGTTGTTTTAGATTCTTTATATGGAATGGGAACTGGTTTAAATGGTATTACAGAGGGAGTAAAAGAAATAAAAAATGGTATAAATGAAGTTCATGGAATTGATCCATTAAGAGATCAAGATATAGAAAAGCTAAAGAGCATATTAACTGAATTAACACCAATAGTTCAAAATATTCAAACAGATGTAAATAATTTAAGATCAGGATTTGACTCAGTTGTGGATTTAGCTAGTGAACTTAAAGTTGAAGTAGATAATATGACTAAAAACTTAAAAGAGTTAAGTGTAGATTTAAAAACATTAGAAGACTTATCAAAAGATTTACCTGATGATGTTGAAGAGATAAAGAAATTACTTAAAGATACATCATATATGGTAAGTGATTTAAGTTCATTAATTGATAGTTTATCTTCATCTAATAGTGCAAGTACAGAAGAGCTTAAAACAAAATTGGTGGAAATTGGTACTGCAACTCAACAGATTGGTGAAACAGTTGAATTAACAGTACCTAAAGTGAGTGGGGATGTGACGGCATTTTTTGCACTTATAAGTATTGGAGACTCTGCTAAAAAAATTGGAGAAAATGTGAATGCTGTACAAGAAATTTTAACGAAAATGTCAAGTTCAATGCCAAATACTGGTGATACAAGTGAAGATTTAGAAGATTTAAGTTCACAATTAAAGAAGGTAGCAAATTTATTAAATGGAGAAGATGCAGAAATTTTTGAAGATGTTATTAAAGATATTAGAATTGTATCAAATGAGCTAGAAAATATGCTTAATACAGCTAACAAATATAACAATGAATTTTTAGAAAACAAAGATGATTTTTATGTAGCAATAGATAACGCAAGTCAGTTAGTTAACGAATTAAATGAGATGAGTGTTTTAAGTATAAGTATGGTTAGTAATATTCAAACAATGTTAAATAGCTTAAGTGGAGATATTTATACAGGTTCAGATAAAACAACAGATGCTTTATTAGATGTAAATAATCAATTAATACAAATTACTAAACAGTCTAATTCATTAAAAGATTCAAAAAATGAAGTTAAAGATATATTGGATAATAGGTTAGATGAAGTCGAGGATGAAACTACTATTTTCAATGTAGATGGAGATGCTAAGGTTGTTTCTTTTGGAAGTAGTAAAAATGAAAATGTAGATAAAGTAGAGTTTTTGTTAAAAACTCCAGATATAAAAAAGGTAAAAGTTAAAAATGACGATATGGAAGTAGAAAAAGATACTTTGACATTCTGGGATAGGCTACGCATAATATTCGATAAGCTTTTTGGATGGATTTTTAAATAATTCTGTAATAAATACTTGACTATATTTACATAATCTGGTAAAATAATAAAGATGTTAATATAATTGTACTCAAAGGGATAATTCGATTTGGAGGTTAAGAAGATGGCAAGTAAAAATGTTCAAAAAAATGTAACAGTACCAAGTGTGCCTATTTATACTTACGAAATTCAGGGCACAACACTTCTTCGGCAAATAAAAGATGATAAGGAAATAATTGATTTCCCATTGAGAAAAGTTGAGAAAAAAGAAATATTGCAGTTGAGATATAGTGGTCGTCCGGGTTTTATACTTAAGTTAGGTGATGACTTGTACTACGGAGATATAACAGCTGATGTTCGCATATATAACAATTTAGAAAATTTTGAAAAACATATGTGTGCTACTTGTAATAGGTGTAGAGCTGCATCGGATAATATGGGTGGTTGTCAGAAAGTAAGGGATATTCTTCCTGATGATTCGGCTATGAGTAAAAAGAAAAAGATAGCTGAAGATAAAAGAATAGAAAAATATGATTTTGTTAAAATTGGCTACGAGACATTTAATTGCAAAGCAGAAGTACTTGGAATTGTTAAATGTACACATTATAAAAAAATAAGGCCACGACAAGCGATGGATTTTCAAACCTTGAATGAACTTAGAGGTTCGCTTGAAGAGCTATATGTTGAGATTTTTAGAGATGGGTCTTAATTTTTATTAGGTTTGAGTAATTATTGTCATTTCAAAAAATAAGATTAAAGTAATTAAATATTTACTTTGACAAATTAAAAAGGGACTGTAAAAAGCCCCTTTTTTGTATTATAAAACCCCCAGCTAGGTTGGTGGATATTTAATTAAATTTATTTTTATGCTTATAAATTTAATTATTCTATTTTTATAAATCTTATATCATTATAGCTATATGTTGATAGTGGTCTATTTCTCGAATCAAGTGTGTGCGTGCATATTTCTATGTTTCCATCTTTAATGGATGTAACGAATAAAGTATGCCCAAAAATACCCTCTGAAAAACTAAGTTGAATTAAATCACCAATTTCTAATTCATCTTTTAAAATTATATGTCCTCTAGGTCCTTCATATTTATTATTTATGAGAAATTTATATAAATATTCAACTCCTGTCCAAGAAGGAGACTTTTTATTTGCATTTATATAATACCAACCATAGCCTCTATAATTCATTTCTGAAATACCAGCATATAAACATTGTGAAATAAAATTAGTGCAATCTCCTCCAATTGCATCATAATTATAATACTTAGGATTTCTACCTAATGCCCATTCTCTAGCATATTCTACTGCTTTAACTCTATTATATCTCATATAAATCACCTAAAATATTTATATGCATAAATTTATATTATTGAATCCATTTAGGTAATTTAATTGTTTAATAACTTAATCTTATGATATAAAAAATTGAATGATTATAATATAGTTTAATGATTTTGTTTTAATCTTATATCTTCACCATAAAATCTTATAATATTGAAATGCCCCATTAATCGCGATAAAATTCTGCGATCATACATTTCAGATAATTCTTTTAAAGAAAAATTAGTAGATATTATAGTTTTTGTATTAGATGTTATTAATCTGGAATTAATAATTGTAAATAGTTCTTCAAATTTTGCAGCAGTGAGGTTTTCAGTACCTAAATCATCAATTATTAAAAGATTAATTGTAAATAAACTATCATATAATTCTTTTGAATCATCTTGTTTATTATATTTATATTCAAATATGCTATTTAAAAGTAAAGGAGCAGTTTGATATAAAACCGTATAATCTCTGTTTATAATTTCATTTGCTATACAACTAGAAATAAAAGTTTTTCCAACACCAGTATTTCCAGTAAATAAAAGATTTTTTTGATTTGGATCATTAAAATTATTTATAAAATCTTTAGCTATATTTATAATTTTTTTCATATTTTCTCTAGGTGAAATATCTGTTTTATATTTATCTAATGAAGCTTGATCTGAAAATAAATCTAAATTAACTTTTTCAAATGATTCTTCTTTAAGTTTATATAAATTAGATTTACTATATGCTTCATTTATTAATTCTTGTTTGAAACATGAACACATATGACTACTACCATTTTCATAAATGTATCCTGTATCATTACATTTTTGACATAGATATTTTGGAGATAAATCTATATTTAATTTAGAAAGAATTTTTTCTTTTTCTTCTTTTAGTATTTTTATTTGATTTTCTAAATCTTTTTCATTAGCTTCTTTTTCTTTGGAATTAGCAGTAACTGATAATCTAATTGCCTTAAGTCCTAATTTTGAAATTTCCATATCTATTTCTCTTAATCTAGGATTGGCATTATATGTATTTTCTTTTAATTCTATAAAATGTTGATTAGCTAAATTCCTTCTGTTTTCATATTCACGTTCAATTCTTTTATATGTGTCTTTATACATAATTAATTGAGAAAATATCTCCTTTCATATAATTTAGTTCATATAATATTTTGAAAAATCATCATATTTTTCATTTTCAGAACCATTGTATCTTTGAATATTTGATTTTTGCATTGCTTGAATATTTTTTATATTTTTATTTTTTTCTTTTTGTTCTTTTAAGAAAGTGTTTATATCATCAGCAGTAGTCAATTTCCTTTCGTGCCAATCAGAAAGGATCTTATCTATATAATCAAAACTTGGGTTGGTTTTTGATGTAGTTTTCTTTAATGCAATTTCTATAATATCTAAAGAATAGTTATAATCAAAAATCCATTTATCTACATATGCTTCTTCATACTGAGAAAGTTTTCTAGTTAATCCTAATTTTTTTGAAATTGTCTTTTTTATTTGCATTGCTTTTTCGTAATTAATAGAATATCTATCTAAATCACTTTGAGTTTTAATTCCACTTTTTGCCCACGCATCAGCAACTGTAAATAAATATTTTCTATGTAAAGCATTTCTGTTATAGCAGTAATTAAATAATGCAATAACGACATCTTCATTAAACATGTATTTTGAAAAAAGTAAGTTAATATCTGAAAACCAAGAATCAGACATAACTCCTTGAAAGAACATTTCACTAATAGCAGTAATGGCTTTAGAACGATAAACATTTCTTTCTGTATTTTTTATGGCATCTTCAGTGGATAATGAAAGCTTTGGTTTATATAATTTATTAATTTCTAATTGTTTTAGGTCTGCAAGAATATATGAATTACCTTTACGAATTAAAATGTTATTTTCTTCCCAATATTTTAGACCTTGCTCAATTGTTGATATTGACAAAGATAATTTTTTAGACAAATCTAATGGAGAAATATCTATATTATGTTTGCATAAGAATACGCAATAAATATATATTTTTACATAATCTCCACTTGCTGCACAAAGATGCTCAGTAATAAATACTTCTGGTAATTGAATATCTTCACATAATAAAGAAAAATTTTGTTCAAAATTCATAATCTATTGCCTCCTGAATAAATAATATATGTTTTTTTAATTTTTGACAATATTATACTAAAAATATTTGAACCTTGTCAAAACAAACGAGCAATTTGGTATGGAATTTCTGCAATATATTTATTAAAAAAAACTTTAATTAGGGGGGCAGTTTTTCTTTTAACAATTCTGGGCCATAGAATAGTAAAACTTTAAAAAAAGCAGATTAAATTAATTCCACACCAAATTACCCGTTTGTATAAATAAATTTTGCTAGATATGAAATGATTAATAATTGCAACAATAAATGAATAAAATGGTTCACCGTATACTTTAGAGTTTAATATAAGTAAAGGAGGGAAAAATAGAATAATGAAAAGTCCTGCCTGAGTGAAAAAATCAAGATTAATTGATTTTAAAATAATGAAAAGTAATACTCCATATATACTAAGGGGTGTTAGCAGTTTGTATTCAATTATACCTAGAAATTTAATAGAATAATCATAATTTAATGGGAAGAAATATTTGTTGTTCATTTTTACCTCGAAAACATTGATTTTAAACCAGCAATTCCTGCTTGAAAGTCAGTGCTAATACCAGCACCATTAAAGAGTTCTTTAACTATTTGTTCAGATTTTAGAAGGGCTGCAATTGAACCTATTAAAAGGATTTGATTTAATTCTGAGTTAGAACTATTTTCTAATAAAGAGTATGGAAATAATAATAAAACAGAAAGAACAATTTGCATTAATAAGAGAGAGATAAAACTTTTGTACCAACTTCTAAAAAATGGTTCGGTTGATTTATTAGATATACAAAGAAATGCAAATGGTGCAGCTAAAACAAGTAGTTTTATAATTATATATCGCACAGCAAAACTTGTTAGTAATCCCAAAGATGATATAGAAAGCATAATCGATATAATTCCGTTTAACGAAAATATATTGTTATTTGAATAACTTGTAACATATGAGCTTAAACCTTGAAAAGATATTTGTTTGCCAAAAATTTCATATCCAAGTGTAGAAAAAAATTCTGTAATTTGTTCAGTACCTAAAATAAAAAGCTTGCAAAGTTCAAGTGATATATTCATAGCAAGTGCTGATAAAATAATTCTTAGTAAAAATCTACTTGGAGATTCTACTTCATTACCAGAAAAATGAGATATAAACATTCTTACACAATAATAAAGGACGAATGCAAATAATATGCAATTTGCAAGCATTAAAATGCCAGACTTTATAGATGTGCCAAATATTTTCATAAAAAATTCGTCATCTATTATTGTAGAATCAATAAATGCAACTTTATCGAGTAAGGGGAAAATGTTTGTATTCATAGAACTTAGTAATGAATTACATAAGCTGTTGGCTGTTTCTAATATAACTTTTACAATATCTATAGTTTGTACAGGTTCATCAGTCATAAGTTTCACCTCTATTTAGTACCAAATAATGTTTCTATTGCTTTTAGAATTAAATCTACACTCAGAATAAATCCATACGAAAATAGAGTGCTTCGTATTAGCTTTTTTCCAGAGGTTATCCTTTCTTCATCTCCAAAGCTAAATTTTTTCATCATAATACCAGCACCAATTGCAACAGCTGCAGCTGGTGTAGCTAATCGTATTATCCAATCTTTTATTGTAGTTAAATTCTTTTCTAAATTTGTAATTAATTTTGGAGTTGACGCTGCAAAACAAGTTGTATTTATAGCTAAAATAATTAGTATAGTTATAATAATAAATTTTTTCATGATAATATCCTTTCAATTAAATAAATTTTTTGGCTGAATGTTCTGGGAACAATTCAACGATTCTTGGAGTTAAAATTTCAGTACCTGTTGATATAAAGCAGATTGCCTGAAATGTGTGTAGTTCTCTAGAGAAAGTATTTACATCATATATAAAATCATGTTGTACTTGTGTACTAATACTTTCTGATAAACTTGAATTATCTGATTTAAATGTATTAAGAATATAACTAAATTTTGTTTCATGAGCATTTTCAGATATTGTTCTACTAAACTTGGTTTTATCCTCCTTTCCCAGTTGCTTCTGAGCTTCCTCTATGGTAAAAATGTCATCGGTACGAAACCATATTTTATTTACCAGATTTTGTATTATCACTTTTGCTGCTGAATTTTCTTTTACAGAGTTTAGAAGAGATGTATAGCTTTGGGTGGATATAATGTTAATACATTTTGCTTCTCTACTTTCTGAAAAAAAATCTGCATCATTTTGAGTAGAATATTCATGATATTCATCGCAAACAAAAGCAACTGGATTTATTATATTTTTTTTCGCTAATCGCATTAGAACTTCAGACTGAAAATCTAGCTTCAAATAAGTAGCAATTATTTTAGATAGATTTCTATATTCTGCAATGTTCATATTAAAAACAACAATATTATTATTTAAATTTTCAAAACCACTAAATGTGATGTCTTCTTTTTTTGGACAAAATGTTTTAGAAACTTCTAAGTCGCTTACAAATAATTGTGTTATTCGAGAGACTTCTGATTGAATAATCGAGAGAACTCTTTGATCAAGAGATTTAAATTCTGATGTAAAGAACTCTAAACAAGTTTTGAAATCATATACTTGAGAATAAGAAAGATTGTTATTAAGGAACAAAGATTTAACAATAGAAATTTTTTCTTCTAAGTATTGTTTATCATTTATTAGTTTATGTAATTCAATAAAAGTTACGTAATTATTATTATAAAGACGGCAAAGTTTAATACATTCTGTTAAAAATAATTCGACTTTATCTAACCAATAAGAATCGGTGGTATTTTGGTTTGAAAATAAAGTTAATATTGTTTTTAAGCGATTAGCTAAAATTGAAGGCTTTAAGTTTGGTTTATCTAAAGGATTATAAGTATATTTTCCATTTAGTTCGATAACTATTACTTTTCTATTTAGTGAGCTAGCATATTCTTTTACTTTTTTATGGAAATTTCCTTTTACATCTAAAATTAACATTCCTATGTTCATTTTTAGTAATTGCTTTGTAAATGGATACATTGCTGAAGATGTTTTGCCAGTACCTATAGTTCCTGTTATTAAAACATTTTGGTATAAACCTTTTTCAGGAATTGATACTATTTCTTGCGTTTGGACATCTTTACCGATAATTAAAGAATTTGTTGATTCATTTTTTGCATTAATTTTTTCGCTATTTTTAATTATTATTTTAATGAATTTATTATATATACTATTTAAAATAAAACCCCATGTGATTAATAATGATATTATATAAGATATTTTAAGCAATAGTGAAATATTTTCTGGAAAAGTATGCTCTTTTGACATAAATAATAAAGAGATTTTATCAGATAGATAAATATTACTAAAAAGAAAAATGTTTAATAAAATAATAATTAATAGAAATATTGCAATAAAAAATGATTTGGTGTAAAATAAATTGGTATTTGAAATATTAATCATCTCCAGTCAGAATGAAATTTTTCTTTACTAAGAGTAAGTTTAGAACCTTGTTTTTCATGTAAAATAAAAATCTCAAATAAAGAATAACAAATGTATAAAGAAATGATACCGTGAAAAAATAAAGAGTAAAAGAAAACGGAAGTTAGATTTGAGTTTGATAATAAAAGTTTAAGTACGATAAATAAAGAAACTAAAGCCAAGAAAACAAAAAGGTAAATTCGTTTAACTTTTATAAGTATCACCACCTTTTGATGTGATTATAACATCAAATTTTATTTTGTCTATAGTTTTTTTAAAAATTGTTTGACACATTGTGCGTCAAAGTTGAAAAGGAGGGATTTATCAATGGTTTCAAAGGATATGCTTATTGGAGACATAATTCAAATTGATGAAAGATTTGTCGATATTTTGTTAGAGGCAGGGATGCATTGTTTAGGTTGTCCAGCATCAGCAGGAGAAACTCTTGAAGAGGCTTGTGCTGTTCATGGACTTGATGCTGATGAGAT
>CAYNYD010000036.1:0-12001 GCA_964401375.1 uncultured Eubacteriales bacterium
AAAAAATTAAAATAAACCACGAACTTAACAACTATAAATAAAAAATAAAACAAAATATGATATGGTAGACCAAATAATAAATATAAAAGGTATCGATAGAATTATTCCTAGAATGAGTGTAAATCCACAAGAAATTATAAACATGGTCGAATTTGGAACATCAAGATTAGATGCTAGAATTGAAGCAATTAATAAATTAAAATTAGCTGGATATAAAGTTGGAATAATAATTGCACCTATAATATTAGTAGATGATTGGGAAAATTTATATGAAAACTTATTTAAAACTTTAAATGAAAAACTTTCAAAAGAAGCTAAGATAGATGTTTTCTTTGAACTAATTTTTATGACATACAGTTATATTCATAGAATGATAAATTCAGATATGTTTCCAAATGCAATTAATTTATATAACCCTAATTTAATGACAGTAAGGGGTCGTGGAAAATATATGTATAAGCAAGAAGTAAAAGATAATGCAAGCAAGGTAATATTAGAAAAGTTGCATAAATACTTTCCTAAAAATGATATTATATATATCGTATAAATTTAAGGTTTTATAAATTTACAAAGGCTGTATAAAAAATCTAATAGATATTTTTTACAGCCCATTTTTTAATTTAATTTTTTTTATATCTTTATTAAATACTTTTATTGATCTTATCAATTACATATTTTCTATCTTGTTCTTTAAAAACAGCTGTTCCAGCAACTAAAATGTTGGCGCCTGCACGTTTAAGTATATCAAAATTTTCTAGATTAATTCCTCCATCAACTTCAATAGTTATAAATTCATCTATTTCTCTTAATTCTTTAACTTTATCTATACATGATTCAATAAGTTTTTGCCCACCTGCACCGTGGTTCTACAGTCATAATAAGAACCATATCTATTGAGTCTAAATACGGAATAACTTCTTGCACAGGAGTTTCTGGTTTAATTGCTATTCCAACTTTTATTTCTAATTCATGTAATTTTTCAATTATTCTATGTGCAGTCATTTCATCAACTGCTTCTATATGAAAAGATATAATATCTGACTTTGAAAAATCATCAATCCAATTTTCTGGATTTTCAACCATTAAATGAGTATCGATAATCTTATCTGTCGCTTCTCTTGCTCTTTCATACATTTCAAAACCAAGTGTTTCATTACTGACAAATTCACCATCCATAACATCAACATGAATATAATTTGCACCAGCATCTACTACATTTTTAATTTCCTCTTCAAGATTTTCAAAATTTGCTGCCAAAATGGACGGTGCTACTTCTACCATCTCTTTTCCTCCTTTAACTTTTCATAAAGCATACAATATCTTTCATATCTTCCTTCATCAATTCTTTTTCTTCTAAGAGCTTTTTTTACTCCACAATTTAATTCCTTTATATGTGAACATCCCCTATATTCACAATCAGATATATATGGTGCAAATTCAATAAAATACTTATCTAAATCTTTATAGTCTATTCCTTGAACCTCATAAGACGAAAAACCTGGTGTATCAGCAATATAAGAATCTGGAGCTATTTCGAAAAGTTCTACATACTTTGTTGTATGTCTCCCTTTTAAATTCTTTTCAGAAATCAGCCCTTCTTCGGAAATAACCTCATCAAAAATATTATTGGTTAAAGCTGACTTTCCAACGCCAGAATTACCAGTAAATGCCGTTATTTTTCCTTTTAATAAAATTGCCAATTTTTCAATTCCCAAACCATTTTTTGCATCAGTTGTCAAAACTTGATATCCAATTTTTTCGTATAAATCTATAATTCCATCACAATCATCATTTAAATCAATCTTATTTAAACATATTAGAACATCAACGCCATTTTTCTCTGCCATAACTAATTGCTTATCCAAAAGTGTAAAATCTGGCTTTGGATTTGTTGTTGCCATAACCACAATAATTTGATCAATGTTTGCAATCGGTGGTCTAATAAATTCATTTCTTCTAGGATATATTTTATCAATAGTCAATTCACTATTCAAATTAACATTATCTCCAACTATAGGATGCATTTTTGACATCTTTATATTACCTTTTGCAATACATTTTATTTCACTACCGTCATCTGTTTTTACTTTATACAGATTTGACTCAACTTTTAAAACTTTTCCTTTCATTGTTACTCCCTTATTCCTATTCTAAAACCTGCTCTGAAGCAATTTTTCCATCAACATATATTGTTAATTTTGAACCTGGCGCATCTGTTATATCTATATTAATTGAACCTTCTGATCTTGAATGCGTACCTTCATATTCAACACGATTTCCAACTAATGTACCTTGTAAAACAACTTTTAATTCAAAAGTTTCACGTTCACCCAAGTTACTTAAATTTATTTTAATAGATCTCTTGCCAATATTTGTTCCAGAATTCTTGTCATTTTTGTCATCACCATTATTTTTATCGTCATTTTTGTTATCATTTTTATTTTCATCATTACTATCGTTTTCATCATCTTTATCATCCACTTTATTAACTGTTAAAACTACTGTTGTCAATTCAGAAACGATTTCTCCTTCTTCAGGAGATTGTGCAATTACAATTCCATCAGCTTGAGATGGATTACTTACATAAGTAACTTCTGCAATTAACTGTGCTCTTGATATTTCTTCTGTAGCCTTTTCCTCTAAGTACCCCTTTACACTTGGAACTTTTACTAAACCAGATTCCATTCCTTTACTAACATACACTGTTACTGTACTACCTGCTGTAACTTCTGTATTAAGTTTAGGATCTTGGTCTATAATCTCCCCAGATGGAGTTTCTTTATCATATTTATCCTCTCTTGCAAATACTAATCCTCTCTGTTCAATTTGTATCTTAGCTACATCAACTGAAACATTTGTAACATCAGGAACAAGAACAGTTTTATCTCCTTTACTAATTGTTACTCCAACTGTTGCTCCTTCTTTTAATTGGTATCCCTCATCATAATTTTGCTCTATAACATATCCTGCTGGCATATCAGCATCTTCTTTTGTACTAGTAATTTCCATCACCAACCCTAATTTCTCAAGTTTTCTCTTTGCCTCTTCTTGTTCATCTCCAATAAGATTTGGAACTTCTACTGTTTTTGATGTTCCAAACAATGTATTCACTATATATTTGCCTGCATAAACTGCACCAACAAATAATATAACTACTAAACCTATTATCAAGAATAATCTAGTAACTGCCTGCTCTTTGGTTAAACCTTTTTTCACATTCCTCTCCTCGATTTCTTCTTTATATTCCTTATCGTTTTGAGCTCCAACAATTGGAATTTTCTGTGTTGGAAATTCATCCTTCGGACCTATTCTTATAGTGGCTTCAGATGATGTGTCGGTTGGATTTTTTAAAATATTTTCTAAATCTCTATGCATTTCAGAAGCACTTTGATATCTTTTTGAAACATCTTTTGACATTGCTTTCATTATAATATTATTAACACCATAAGGTATATCTCCATTAATTTCAATAGGTTCTCTTGGCTCTTCTTCTATATGTTTTAAAGCAACTGAAACAGGTGTATCAGCATCAAAAGGAAGTTTACCAGTAACCATTTCATACATTACAACACCTAAAGAATATATATCAGATTTTTCATCTGTATACCCTCCTCTTGCATGTTCGGGCGAAAAATAATGTACACTTCCTAGTGTTGAACCCAAAGCATTAATTGTAGAACTTGAAACTGCTTTTGCAATTCCAAAATCAGTTACTTTTGCGACTCCATCTTTTGTTATTATAATATTATGTGGTTTAATGTCTCTATGTACAATATGATTAGCATGAGCCTTTGCCAAACCAGCAGAAATTTGTGATGCAATATTTACAGCCTCTTTCCATGGCAATTTACCTCTTCTTTTAATTACTTCTTTTAATGTCTCTCCATCAATTAATTCCATAACTATATAATGTAAATCACCTTCATTGCCAACATCATATATAGAAACAATATTTGGATGCGATAAACTTGCTGCTGATTGTGCCTCAATTTGAAATCTCTTTATAAACTCAGAATCATTAGCAAATTCGTCTTTTAAGATTTTAATAGCAACATCTCTATTCAATAAATGACACCTAGCTTTATAAACTGTTGCCATTCCACCAACTCCAATTAACTCAGTAAGTTCATATCTATTGCCTAATACTTTTCCACTTAAATCCATTTTATTAGCCTCCCGATTAATCTTTAGAAATTAAAATTACACTAATATTATCATATCCGTCCATTCTCATTTGCCATATTAATTAGCTTTTCACAGGCATCTTTCAAATTATTTCTTTTTTCAGTTACAATATTAAATATATCTTCGATTTGCACCATATTCGTTAAACCATCTGTACACATCAATAAGATATCATCTTGTAAAAATCCTTTAGATATTATATCTGGTTCCACTTCTTCCTCACAACCGACAACTTTTATTAAAATATTTTTTTGAGGATGATTTTCAGCTTCTTGCTTAGTTATTGTTCCTTCTCTATAAAGAGCTTGAACATATGAATGATCATTAGTTAATTGTCTAATTATATTTTTTCTAATTCTATATATTCTACTGTCACCAACATGACCTATATAAATCCTATTTTTATATAGCACAGCAACAACAATAGTCGTTCCCATACCAGTATACTTAGGTTCTTTTACAGCTCTATCATATATTGCACTATTTGCTACTTTTATTGAATCATTTATTAATTTTAAAATCTCTTCATGTGTTAATTCAATATTATTAATATTTTCACTTATATAATTTTTTACTGTATCTATTGCTATGCTACTTGCAATTTCTCCTCCTTTTACTCCACCCATACCATCTGCTACAATAAAAAATTTCAAATCATTATCGTCGTCAGGTAAATAAATTTTATCTTGATTTTCTTTTCTCAATAACCCAGTATCAGTTATTCCGTAGTATCTCACCCTCTCACCTCTTTTCATTTTAATACCTATATTATATAATTAAATATACTTAGTGTCCACATTTTTTATTCTTTAATTTTGCGTTTTATCACGAACAAGTTGTCCACAAGCAGCACTAATATCTGAACCAAGTTCTCTCCTTACTGTTGCAACAATACCTCTATCATTTAACGTATCTCTAAAAGCAAGTATTTTTTCTGTACTGCTTTTTTCATATTTACCATCTTTTATTTTATTTATGGGGATTAAATTAACATGACACAACATCCCTTTTAAAAGTCTAGATAGATGAATAGCATCTTCATAACTATCATTTACACCATCAACTAAAGCATATTCAAAAGTAATTCTTCGATTTGTTTTCTCAATATATTCTTTGCAAGTTTTTATTAATTCTGATATATTATACGTCTTATTAATAGGCATCATACTAGTTCTAACGTCATCACGACTACTATGAAGTGAAATACACAAATTACATTGAATATTCTCATCTGCAAGCCTCCTAATATTATGTATTAAACCACATGTTGAAATACTAATATGTCTAGCTCCTATATTTAATCCTTTAGGATCATTAATAAGTCTAACAGCTTTTATAACATTATCATAGTTATCTAAAGGCTCGCCTATTCCCATAAATACAACATTGGAAATATTTTGACCAGACTCTTTTTGTATTTTTAAAATTTGTCCAACAATTTCACCGGGAGTCATATTTCTAATGAAACCAATTTTAGCTGAAGCACAAAAATTACACCCCATCTTACAACCAACTTGATTAGAAATACAAGCTGTAAAACCATATTTATATTTCATAAGTACACTTTCTATCGCATGTCCATCATTTAATTCAAACAAATATTTAATTGTCCCATCTTTTGATTTTTGAAAATCAAGTGTAGTAAGTTGAGATAAAACAAAAGTTTCCTTTAACTTGTTAATTAATTCTTTTGAAATATCAGTCATCTCTTCAAACGAATCTACACCTCTATAAAGCCAACTGAATATTTGTTTAGCACGAAACTTTTTTTCACCCATATTAAGTATAATTTCTTCTAGTTCTTCATAATACAAATCTCTAATATTAATCATACTAAATCCTTTCTAAAACTGCAATATAGAATCCATCAGTATCATCTATGTGTGGATATAAATTTACTTCTTCTATTAACCTATAATCAGGACGTGAATTTAAAAATTTTTCTATTTGTAAATGATTTTCTTTCTTGAAAACAGTGCATGTACTATAAACCATTTTCCCACCATGTTTTAAATAATTTGAACAACAGTTTAAAATATTTTCTTGAATCTCAATTAATTCATTACTATCTTCTACGCTTCGTGTCCATTTTATATCTGGCTTTTTTCTAATAACTCCAATCCCTGTGCAAGGAACATCAAGAAGTATTTTATCATATTGCTCATTTAGTGCTGAATAATGAACCGTAGCATCTTTTTGAATAGCATTAATTATTGTAATTCCAAGCTTATCTGCCAACTCCTTAACTAATTTTACTCTATGTTCGTGTATATCCCAAGCATCAATACAACCTTTATTATTCATAAGTTGTGCAAGATAGGTTGCCTTACCTCCTGGGCTACTACAAGCATCTAAAACTCTTTCTCCTTCTTTTGGTAATAGCTTCAATGCTGCTAACTGTGCAGCTTCATCTTGAACAATAAATAATTGATTTGAAAAATCATTCATTTTTTTAACTTTTATGCTATCAGGCAAATTGCCTAATTTACAATCAATTCCTTTTAATGTTAATAATTTATAGAGCTCATCTCTAGTCGTTTTTAAAGTATTTGTTCTCAAAGTAATATCAGCTTTTATATTATTTGCATTTAATAATTCTGTAACGAATTTTTTATCATATTCCTCTAATAATTCGTCAACTAACCATAAAGGATGAGAAGTAACTATAGATATAATTTCATCCTCTAAAATAGCTTTATTAGAAATATAATCAACAAGTTTTTCAATTTCATTTTTTTCAATTTTTCTAAGTATTGCATTTGTAAATTTACTAGATGCATCATGTCCATATTTTTTTGCGAGCTTAACGCTTTCATTAACAGCTGCACTTATTGGAATTTTATCTAAAAATACTATCTGATATATTCCTATCCTCAAAATATTAATTATCCATGGTGAAATTTTTCTAAGTTTAATACTAGAATACATTTTTATAATCTCATCTAATGTTATTTTCCATGTTAAAACTCCATACACAAGTTCAGATGCGAGTCCCTTTTCAACAGCATCTAAATCACTTTTGTTAAATTCTTTGTCAAGTTCAATATTTGAATAACTATCTGCATTTTCAATTTTATATAATATATTTATTGCAAGTTCTCTTGCAGTCATATTTATTATCATTCCTTCCTAAAGTCATAAATCATATTGGAAAAGAAACATTCGGCCCTTGTCAGCCTTTCCTCCAATCAAATATCCTTTGGCTTTTCCTTTGTTATATTAAAATAATACAATATAGCTTTTACTATTCTATCAGATGCTTCTCCATCACCATAAGGATTTGTTGCTTTACTCATTTTATTGTATTCTTCCTTATTTTTTAGAAGTCTTTGCGTATGATAAACAATCTCTTCTCTATCTGTTCCAACAATTTTAACTGTTCCAGCTGTAACAGCTTCTGGTCTTTCAGTTTCTTTTCTAAGGACTAAAACAGGCTTACCTAAAGATGGAGCCTCTTCTTGTATTCCACCAGAATCAGTAAGAACCATATATGATCTTTTTATTAAATTGTGTGTAGTAATAACATCTAATGGTTCAACCAAATGTACATTACTAACATTTCCTAAAATTTCTTTTGCAGTCTCTTGGACAGCAGGATTCAAGTGAACTGGATATATAATTTCTACATCTTCATTTGACTCTGCAATTTGTTTAACAGCCTCACATATATTCTTTAAAGGCTCTCCCAAATTTTCCCTTCTATGTGCAGTCATAAAAATAATTTTCTTTTTAAAATTAATTTTTGAAAGCTCAGGGTGTTCGAATTTATAATCTTTTTTTACAGTTGTTTTTAATGCATCTATTACTGTGTTTCCTGTAACATATATTGCATCTTCTGGAATAAGCTCCTTCATTAAATTATTTTTATTATTAGTAGTTGGTGCAAAAAATAAATCAGCAATGCTAGTAACAAGTTTTCTATTCATTTCTTCTGGATATGGAGAATATTTATCATAAGTTCTTAACCCAGCTTCAACATGTCCAACTTTAACCTTACAATAAAATGCAGCAAGTGATGCTACAAAAGTAGTTGTTGTATCTCCATGCACCAATATCATATTAGGTTTTTCTTCTTCAATTACTGTATATAAACCTTCTAGTACACTAGCTGTGATATGTGTTAAAGTTTGTCTATTTTTCATTATATCTAAATCATAATCTGGTGAAATATTAAAAGCTTCTAAAACTTGATCTAACATTTGCCTATGTTGTGCCGTCACGCAAACAACTGTATCAATATCTTTATTTTCTTTTAATTTTAGAATAAGTGGGCACATCTTTATTGCTTCTGGTCTTGTTCCAAAAATAACCATAATTTTAATTTTTGCATTCTCATTTTTTACTCTTTCTTTTTTTATTGGTAAATTCTTCTTTTTATCAGCAAGTTCTTTTGATCCTATAACAGAAAGTACAGCAAGTATTAGTAGAAGCGCAACAGCTTTCCATATATCACTTTCAACTACAACCACAGCAAAAATTCCAAGAACTGCTGTAACTGTATATAAAATAATTACTACTTGTTTTTGTGTTAATCCAGCATCCATTAATTTATGATGTAAATGACCTCTATCAGCCTGCATAATTGGTTTATGTTTTAAAATTCTTCTACAAATTGCGAATAATGTATCGAAAATTGGCAATCCTAAAATAATTACTGGTAAAACAATTGCCATTAAAGTATACGTTTTAGCCATTCCTAACATTGAAACAGTAGCCAGTACAAAACCCAAAAAATTCGAGCCAGCATCCCCCATAAATGTTTTAGCTGGATTAAAATTGAAAGGTAAAAAGCCAATCAATCCACCTAACAAAGCTGCAATAATAATATAAACAGATGGTGGTGCACCATTTAGAATAAATATAACAAGCATAGATAAAATAGATATAGCAGAAACTCCAGTAGCAAGACCATCTAAGCCATCAATCAAATTAATTGCATTTGTAACACCAACTATCCAAAAGAACGTAATTATAACTGAAACAGCTTCGCTCAAACCTAGCATATTTAAAAATGGAATTTCTACATAAAAAATTCTAATTCCGACTAGCAATAACACAAATTGCCGCTATTGATTGTCCGTAAAAGTTTCATCCAAGGCTTTAAGCCAAATACATCATCAAGAAAACCTGTTGCTGCAACTATACCAGCTCCTACAAAAAATCCAAAAAGATTAATATTATCAGGTACATCAAATGTTAAAAAAACAAACAAACAAGATATAAAAAACGATGCAATAAAAGCAAGTCCTCCAAGTCTTGGCATCGGTACAGCTTGAATTTTTCTAGCATCATTTGGAATATCCATTACTCCAATTTTTTTTGCAAAACGTATTGTCAATGGTGTAAAAATTGCCGCACTAATAGCAGATAATACAAATGCTATTATCATATTAATTATCATAAAAACCTACTCCTTACTTACCTTTCAATCATATTTACTCTAATTTCATGTCTTCCACCAGCAAATTCAGTACTAAGCCAATTATTTATTATGCTTATTGCTTCTTCAAATGTAATCATATCAGCTGGAAGTGCTATCATATTAGCATTATTATGTTCCTTACATAATTTTCCAACTTCTTCATTATAACATAAAGCACATCTAATATTTTTAACTTTATTGGCAACAATACTCATTCCCACACCAGTTCTGCATATAAGTATTCCTTTTTCACATTCTCCAGAAGCAACACTATCTGCAACTGCATATGCAATTTTAGGATAATCTACACTTTCAATAGAATTTGTTCCAAAGTCTTTAAAATTTATTTTTTCTTTATAAAATTCTTTTATTTTTTCTTTAAGTTCATATCCTCCATGATCAGCTCCGAATTGCTATCATAAAATCCCTCCTAAGTTCAAAATTCTTTTTTCATGAGTAGTTCTAGGCATTCATTTATTTCGTTTGCACATGATTTATAAACATCTATACCATATCCCCAAGGATCACTTATGTCATGTCCAGTAGAAACATATTCTTTAAGTACGAAAATTCGGTTTGAAATATTGGGATACATCATTTTTAAAGTATTTGCATGAGAATTAGTCATACATAATATCAAATCCATATCTTGAACATTTGCCATTCTAGCAGGTGTTGCCCTATGCATAGACATATCAATTCCATAAATATTTTTCATTACACTTACAGCTTCATAAGTTGGAATATCACCTTCATAAGCAGATATACCCGACGAGCATACAAAAACTTTATCCGACAATCCTGCCTTTTCGACCTTATCTCTCAAAAGATATTCTGCCATAGCACTTCTACATATGTTTCCCGTGCATACAAACATAACCTTCTTCACGACAAAAACCTCCAAACCTATACTTCCCTAATTATATAACAAATATAATTTTTTTCAATAGTTACCATCAAAAAAGCTATAGCTTACAACTATTAGTCATAATTTACAATTTTTTAAATTTTATATGCTAAATTAATCTTATTATAAAAATAATATTCTTTTCTACGAATTAGAATCTATGTATTTTCATTTAATTTTTTAATGATCAATTATTTTGTTGCATTTCTTAAAAAAAATAAATATAATTTTAAAAAAGGAAGGTGAAGGTTGAAAAATAATTTGTGCCTTCTGCAGACGAGTGAAGCAAAGGTAAGGAAGGAATGATATTAATTATGGAAAGAATTGATGTCTTAGGTATAAAATTTGATAACGTATCAATGACTGAAGCCGTAGCAATTTGTGAAAAATTTTTAGAATCAAAAAATGGAAATTTAATAGTTACTCCTAATCCTGAAATTGTTATGAGAGCTAAAGATGATAAAGAATTTAAAGAAATAATAAATAATGCTGAATTAGTTATTCCAGATGGAATTGGGATAATAAAAGCAGGTAATATTTTAGGGACACCTTTAAAAGAACGTGTAGCAGGATATGATTTGATATGCAATTTATTAGAAAAATATCAAGACGGCTCTAAAACATTTTATTTTTGGGGTAGTAAACCTCGGATATGCTGAGGAAGCAAAAGAAAATTTAGAAAAAAAGTATCCTAAAATAAAAATTGTAGGCACGCATACTGGATATTTTAAAGATGATGAAGAAAAATCTATAATCAACGAAATTTCTAATTTAAAGCCAGATATTTTACTGGTCGGAGTTGGTGCTCCAAAACAAGAAAAAATAATAAATAAATATAAGAAAAATGGATTTTTTAAAATTGGCATTGGATGTGGTGGCAGTATCGATGTGTTGGCTGGTGAAGTAAAAAGAGCACCAAAATTATTTATTAAAATGCATCTAGAATGGTTTTATAGGTTATTAAGAGAGCCAACAAGATTTAAAAGAATGCTTGTGCTACCACAATTTATGAAAGAAGTCAAGAAAAGCAAAGAAACATAAAAAATAAAATACTTTAAAAAGATAGAAAAAGAGTGGAATGCATAATATAAAATATTGCATACCACTCTATATATTTATATATTTTTTTCTGATTTAGTTTTTATTTTATATAATATAATAATATAATATAAATACAAAATTTATATAAGATAAATATATCTAATACCTTTTGGGAGCTCGTTTAGTTTCGTTACATAAGTTTGATAAAAATCAATCCCTCCTTATTACTCGTTGCTGTAATTCTTTTCCATCGTTCATTGTACTCAAAGGAAACCACTCGTGTACCGATTCATTTAATGCTCCTCCTTTCTTTTTTCATTGAAAACATAAATCAGAAATTCTACAAGGTAATCACCCCTTCGTCTTATAGATTATTGTCGACAATTATTATTTTAGCATAATATGCTTATTTTGTCAACTATTAAATAAACATTTTACCTTTTTTT
>CAYNYD010000037.1:0-6454 GCA_964401375.1 uncultured Eubacteriales bacterium
TATTAAGAAGTTTACCACCTTGCAAATATTTTCTAAGAATCATACAAAATTGAGGGGCATTTATTGGATTTTCTTTTGTACTATTTGTAAGATGAATTCTTGAGTTATTTGCATCTATTGATATTAATAATTTATAGCTGTTTCTATCTTGTGAATGAAAAGATAATATTATTTCGTTTTTGTTTAAAACATATATTTTTTCAATTCGACTATTGATTAATAGCCTATTAAGCTCTTTTACAATAATGTTTGTAGTTATTCCGTCATAAGACATTTTGCTCACAACCTTTCAATAAACTATAAGGAGTATAACATGAAATTTTATGATTTACAACTATAAAGAAAGGTTATATAATAAAGAAAGGTGATTTATGTGAAAAAAGAAGTAAAGGTATATAAGGTAAATAAAAAGTTTTTAAAGAACATAGTAATAGGAATATTAATTATATTAATTATCGTAATTATTGCATTCCCAGTTCAAAAATTGATTCGCAATATTTATTATAATTCGTTAGTAGAATATAAATTTGATAAATACAATTTTAGCATAAAAATTCCAAGAGCATATAAAGATTTAACAGGAGACATTGATGATGATGATTTTGGCTTAAATGAATCTGCTTTTAAAACAGATACAGATATAAAAGTCGATGAAAAATATGTTCCGCAAAAACCAACAGTAATTTTCAAGGCAGGAAATACTTTAAATGGCATTTCTATAGCAATTGGTGTTTTAGTAACTGAGAAAACGTCATTAACATTGGAAGAGATTGCTAAAAATTATCAAACAACTATTATGGCAAATTATGATGATAGATATATAATAGGTAATTTAGAGGCTGAATATTTAACTATATTAGGTAGTGATGCTATAAGAGCAAAGGTTGAAATGTATAATGATGAAGAATCAAATACTTTTCTTGCGTATTTAGCTCCATTAGATGACAAAGAGGTTACAATAACTTTTTATGGAAAGACAGATAAAATCAATGAAAATTTGAATGATATAGAAAAAATAATTTCAAGAATTAAGTAATAATAGGATTTTTAAAAAGAAAAAAATTTATTATAAAAATTTAATTAATTTTGTTGTAAAAATTTTTTAGTATGTTTATAATTGAATTGTAGTTTTGAAAACTTACCAAAGAAAAATTAACAAAGTTAACAAAAGATGAATACAAATTTAATAAGTAAACATAAGAAGGAGGTAAGTAAGAAAATGAACGTAATAAAATTAAACAGACAAAATAATGCTTTAGATATTGCCTTAATGGTTGAATCTATTGCAAAGACTGAAAGAGAAGAATATGATGAAACAGCAATTGTAGATGCCTTGATAAGAGAAGCTTCTTGCGATAAAACTTTAGCAAAGGAGATTGCAAGTACTGTAACAGAAAGATTAAAAAATGCTAATCTTTCGGTAATTAGCACATCTTTAATTAGATCAATGGTAAATAATGTACTATTAGAAAAAGGATTAAATAAAGAATTAAGAAATAATTCGGAAGCTTCAATACCTTTTTACAATATTACAGAAATAATTGAAAATGCTAATAAAGAAAATGGAAATACAGCTCATAATCCTGAATCAATAAACTTAACAATATCAGAAAGAATATTAAAAGAGTATGCTTTAAAAAATGTATTTGATAAGGATATTGCTGATGCTCATCTATTAGGTGAAATTCATATTCATGATTTAGGAATGATTGATAGATTTTATTGCTCTGGTCATTCACCAGAATATGTTAAGAAGAATGGATTAAAAAATATTCCAACAATTCCTTCAAATTCAAAACCAGCAAATAGTGCGTATGTACTTGCAAGACATATATGTTCATTTACACAATTTTTACAAGGTCAATTTGCAGGAGCCATTGGTTGGGAAGCAATAAATGTATTTTTTGCCCCATTACTTGTTGGAATGACTTATAAAGAAATTAAACAATTAGCACAAACATTGATATTTGATTTATCACAATTGGCTGGTGCAAGAGGTGGCCAAGTTGCATTTTCTGATTTTAATGTTTATGCTTCAATTCCAAATCACTATAAAAAAGTTTATGCAATGGGAGCAAAAGGAAAATATATGGTTACAGATGAACTTGATAATATATTTACTTTTGACACTCAAGAAGAGGCAAGAAATTTTGCTGAAGAAAAAGGTTACAGAGTATTAACTTATGGAGATTATGAAAAAGAATCAAGATTATTTGCTAAAGCTATACTTGAAGTTGTTGGTGAGGGAGATGCTGATGGAATGCCATTTGCCTTTCCAAAGATAAATCTTCATATAAACGAAGATTGTTTTACAGATCCTAAAACAAAAGCTTTATTAATGGTAGCTTGTGAATCATCTAGTAAAAATGGATGTCCATATTTTATTTTTGATAGAAATGCTTTTTCTGTTTCGCAATGCTGTAGATTAAAAATTGATTTTTCGGAAGATGATAAAAAATTAATTGATACACCAGAAGAGTTAAGGTTTGTTGGTGGTCAAAATGTTTCAATAAATATGCCAAATATACCACTTAAAGTTGGAAGAAATATGGAAGCATTTTATAAAGAGTTAGAGCATAGAATGGATCTTGCAGCTAGGGCTCATATACAAAGACAAAATTATGTATGGAAATTAGCTTCTTTAGATAATTCACCACTTAGTTTTTATGCTAAGGGAATGGATGGCAAGGCTTATGTAAGACTTAAAAATATTTCATATTTAATTGGTATTGTTGGATTAAATGAATGTGTGTATAATTTGATACACGAGCAACTTCATGAATCTGATGAAGCTTATGCACTTGGGTTAGAAATTATTTCATTTATGTATCAAAAAACTAAAGAGCTTTCTAAAAAATATGGAATTGCAATAAAGTTAGAAGAAACGCCTGCTGAAAGCACAGCTGGCAGATTTGCAAAATTAGACATTAAAAAATATGGAGACTTAGCTTATCACAAAGAAAATCAATATGGCGTATACTATACTAATTCGGTTCATTTTGCTGCTGATAGCGATGTGGATTATATTACTAGATTGCAAAAGCAATCTAAGTTCCATACTTTAGTTGAAGCAGGAAGTATGATTCATATATGGTCTGGAAATAATACTCCAAGTCCAAAAGCAATATTCAATTTGCTAGAAACGACTTGGTATAAAACTAAATGTGTTCAATGGGTATTATCACCAGAATATACTTTATGCCATGATTGTGGGACTAAAAGTAATGGATTATTAGAACAATGTCCAAAATGTGGAAGTATCAATTTAAGAGGTGTTACACGAATTACAGGATATTATGTATTTATTGATAAATTTAATAGCTCAAAACGAGCAGAACTTGCAGATAGATTAAGAGAAAATATCGATACAGAGCAAACTATGAAGCAGCAAGATAAACTAGATAAATTGGCTAACTAAGGAGGAATTTAAAATGATAAAAACATATACACTACCAAATTGCCCAATGTGTGAAGAACTAAAATCATTTATGAGAAATAGTCATATAGCTTATGAAGAAGCAAATGTTGAGACAGATCCTAGAGCTTTGGCAAAAATGACAATGGAAGGAATAGAGCAATATCCAGCAGTTGAAATTAATGGAATGATTTATTCTGGAAATGTAGACGAATTAAAAAATATAGTTTCAAGATAAATTTTTAAAGAGTAGAGATTTTTAAGTCTCTGCTCTACATATAAAATAAATATCCCTCAGCTTAGCTGGGGGTTGTTTATTACGATAAAAAGGAACAATGAAAATGGATTTTCTTGTTTCTTTTTTTATATTTTTATATATAAAATAGTTGAAAATATTTATATATATAAAATATAATAGAGTATGATAATTATAAAGAAATAAAGTTGAAGATAAATAGTTTTGGAATATGTTATATGAGGGGGACAAGAGAATGATTAAATCAGTTATATGGTCGAGCATGGTAGATTATCCTGATAATATATGTACAACATTGTTTTTTGGAACGTGTAATTTTGATTGTGAATTTTGTTACAATAAAGGACTTGCAAATGAGAAAGATATTGATTTTGAAAAAGAAATTTTTCCAAAATTAATGGATAGATTTGATTTTATAAATCATGTAATTATTTCTGGAGGAGAATGTACCATACATCCTGATTTTGAAAATTTAGTAAATAAATTATATTCAAATGGTTTTAAAATTGGAATACATACTAATGGCTATGAACCAGCTGTTTTAGAAAGGCTTATTAATAAACTTGATTTTATAGGTATGGATATAAAAAACGATTTTGATAATTATAATGAAATAACAGGAACAGATGTAGATATAGATAGAATAAAAAAGTCTATTGATTTAATTATAAGGAGTAATATAAAATATGAATTTAGAACTACAGTATATCCAAAGTATATTACAATTGAAAATATTGAAAATATAGCTAAATATCTAAAAGAAGTAGGAAGTAAAGAATATGTACTTCAAAATTATTTCGACCATAATAAAACGGTAATTTCATATTCTACAGAAATGTTGAAAGAAATGCAAAAAGTTTGTATGAAGTATTTGCCAACTAAATTAAGAGGCATAGTGTAAGAAAATAGAAAGAGAGGAGAAAAAATAATGAATGCAGTAATTGAAAGAGGATTAGAAATAAATCCAAATATGAAATTAAATGAAGATAGTGAGCACGTTGAAAAAGTTTTAAAAGGATTAGAAATTAAAGATGGATATTGTCCTTGTGTGCTTGCTAAAAATGAGGACACTAAATGCCCTTGTAAAAAAATGCGAGAAGAAAATATATGTTGCTGTAAGCTATATGTAATGAAAAAATAAATTAAAATAATGGTATTAATGGAAGTATTGTTACTAGATACTATTGTAACAAAGTATAATTAATATATCCCTCTCATATTTATGTATGGGAGGGGTTTTTATGAGTGGAAAATTTGTTGTATTAAAAGGTAAAACCTTATTAAATAGTTTACTAATAATTAGCATACTAACTATTTTGAGTATAGTAGGTTCAAATATAGTTAATAATGTAATTGAAACAGCTGTTGATAATAAATTATTGCCAATATATAGTGTTGAAACTTCAGAAAAAAAGGTAGCATTAACATTTGATTGTGCGTGGGGTGCTGATGATATAACTTCCATAATTGATATACTTGAAGAAAATGAAGTGCAAGCTACTTTTTTTACAGTAGGTGATTGGGTAGATAAATATCCAGATGCAGTAAAAGCTTTAAATGATGCAGGAATGGAAATTGGTAATCATTCTAATTCTCATGCACATGTGAATAAGTTATCATACGGAGAAAATTTAGAAGATATGACAAAATGCAATGAAAAAATAAAATTGATAACAGGTAAAGATGTTAAATTTTATAGAGGCCCATATGGAGAGTATAATAATACAGTTATATCAGTTGCAAATGAGCTAAATATGAAAGTTATTCAATGGGATGTTGACACTCTTGATTATGAGGGAAAAACAGTAGATGAAATGTGTTCTAGGATTGAGAAAAAAATAAAAAATGGTTCAATTATTTTGATGCATAATGATACAAAATACACAATGCAAGGACTTCAACAAATTATAAATAAAATTCATGAATTAGGTTATGAAATAGTTCCTTTAGATAAATTAATTTATTTTGATAATTATCAAATTAATCCTGAAGGAAGACAAATTTCAAATTCTCCCAGTATATAATGAAAAAGTAACAACACCTTCGAATATGTCATATAATATTCGGAGGTGATGTTATTATGCCAGTATTAGCTTATGGTTCTAGAGGAATATATGTTGAATTATTACAAAGTACACTTAAAAAAATTGGTTTTTATTTTGGCAATGTTGATGGAATTTTTGGACAACAAACATTAGATTCTGTTTATTATTTTCAAAGTCAGTTTGGAATTACAGTTGATGGTGTTGTTGGAAGGGCAACATGGAGAAAGCTTGAACCTTATATAAATGGAAAAGTTGGTAGAATTGTTCCAACAGATATGAGTTATCCGTATGAAATAATGATGATGAATTTAAATGCATTACGTGTTAAATATCCAATTGTAAAAGTTGGATATTATGCAGAAAGTGTTATGGGAAAAAGAATTCCGTATGTAAAGATAGGAGAGGGAGAACAAGAAGTTTCTTATAGTGCTTCTATGCATGCGAATGAATGGATTAATTCTGTTGTACTTATGAAATTTATAGAAGATTTTGGTGAAGCTTATGAAAATAATGGGGAATTATTTGGGTATAATGTTAGAGATATTTTTGAAAGTAGAACATTGTACATAGTGCCAATGGTAAATCCTGATGGTGTTGATCTTGTTTTGAATAATATTAATAAATCCACTGCATATTACAGAAACGCAGTGGATATCGCATATGATTATCCTAATATTCCTTTTCCAAATGGTTGGAAAGCAAATATTAATGGAGTGGATTTAAAAATATACCAACCAA
>CAYNYD010000037.1:6554-11613 GCA_964401375.1 uncultured Eubacteriales bacterium
ATTGTATATTTATTATTTGCCATCTATTATCCTCCTTGCCATTTGCATCATTTCTTCATGAGTATAATATTTAGTATTAGGATCTTCTGCTTCTTTATCTGCTTCATCCAATGCATTTTCAATATATTCATTATATTCTAAATTGCTCATTAATTTAGAGTATTTTTCTAAACTCATTACTACCATTGAGCCATATCCGTTTTTTGTTAAGTAAACTGCTTCATTTTCTTTTAAAACCAAATCTTCTATCTCTGGGTATTTATTTCTTAAATCTGATACTGGTCTAATATTAATCATACAAATTCCTCCTTAAATTTATTATCATAATTCTATCATAATTTTATACTTTTTTCAATATTTATGCAAATATTTTAACCAGATTTACAATGTTTTTAATTTAATTTTTTCTCAAAATTTATAAATTACATTTTATAAAAATTAAAAGACAAAAATAATTTTTTATGATAAAATATGATAAAATTTATATGGTGATATTTTAGGGGGAAAAATATATGAAAAAATTTGTCTTGGGAATATGTGTAATAGTAATGCTTGTGATGCTAATAGGTTGTGGTAAGAACAAGGAAGAAGTAAATAGTGTAAGTGGAGATAACTTTAATCAAGAAATATCAGGAGATAATCAAGAAATATTAGAAGATGCTAATTCTATTACAGATAAAATGTATTGGGAAGATAAAGCTTATAGTAACTTCTTTAATGTTGCGTTTAGCAGTTTTGATTCAGGAGAAAATTTTTACAATGATAATTATGAATTTGAAAGTGATGGAAAAAAATACGTTTTAAGTGCTAAACGAAAAAATAAAGATTATTTAGGAATTAATTTGTTAATAAATGGGGAAGAATTTGAACCTGTTTTTGGTGCTGTTGAGGGTGTAGCAGTTATTGACATAGACAAAAATGATGATTCTAAGGAAATTATTATGGCAATAGGTTCAGATGGGTCTTCGACGAATGTTCTTTACAAAATTGATACTAATGGAAAGCTTGTAGAATATTTTGATGATGAAAAAATGATTGAAAAAGAGCCATGTTATTTTAATGGTAAATTTATTATTCCTGTATTTTTAGTAAGTAAAGCTATTGGACCAATTATTGGGTATTATGAATATGATGGTGGAGAGTTTAAGTATGTAGATAAATGTTTAACTGGAGAGAAAAGCACTAATGAAAGTGGCGACTTGATAGAAGAAATACAAAATGAAATTTTTTATTGTAACACAGAGCTACGTTTTATTAGAAAAGATGAAAAAGAAATAAAGAGCAATGCTTCTTTTAAAATTTTAAGAGTAAGATTTGAGCTTAATGAAGAAAACGAATATGAAAGAAAATTTGATATAGAACTACTTGAAGATGCTATATGGGGAGATGACAAATCTACTGAGACATTGCCAAAAGGAACAGTGCTAGAAGACGTTAATTATATATATTTATATTGCTAAATAGGAAATCTATAATGGAGAATGAAGATGACTATTGAAGAAGAAATATTTAGAAGAACAAAAATAGACTTTAAAAAGATAATTGAATATGGATTTAAAAAAGAAAAAGATGTTTATAAATATTCTCAAAATATTATGAATGATACTTTTAGAATTGATATATTCATAGATAATAATGGAGTGGTAATAGGCAAAATTTATGATTTATCTTTTGGAGACGAATATACTAATTTTCGTATAGAAGATAATACAGGCTCTTTTGTAGGGCAAGTTAGAGATGAATTTAAAACTTTACTCAAAGATATTAGAAGTAAATGTTTTGTAACAGAAAGTTTTATTTTTGAGCAGTCTAATAGAATAACAAATTTGATAAAAAGAAAATATGGAGATGATCCAGAATTTGAATGGGAGAAATTCCCAAGATATGCTACTTTTAGAAATTCTAATAGTAAAAAATGGTATGGCATAATAATGAATTTAGATAGAAGTAAATTAGAAAAGAATAATATGGGTGAAATTGAAATAATTGATGTTAAATTAAATCCAAATAAAATACAGGATTTACTAAAGCAAAATGGATTTTATCCTGCTTATCATATGAATAAAAAATCTTGGATTACAATTATATTAGATAATACTATTTCTGATGAAGATATAATGGATTTAGTTGATGAAAGCTATCACTTAGTAAGCTAGATGAATTTTAAAGTTGTTTTTCCATTTGAATTACATAATTGCTATAAAAATGTTTGTGTTATGTTATAACATGAACTTTTTTATTTTGAGTGCTTTTTGTAGCACTTTATTTTTTTCTATGAATTTATAGCATAATTGTTTTAATAATCACATAGTGTTTTTTGAGGTGGTTAAATGGATAAATCAAAGGAAAAGAAAAAAGAATTAAAAGTTTTTTGCGTATTTTTAGAAGAGGGTAATAGTTTTTCTGATGTTATTAAGCAGATTTTTAAAGATTATTTAATAAGTAATTTAAAATAATTTATTATTCAAATTATAATTACAGACTGGAGGAGTAAATGTTAAAAGCAAAACAGGAAACTTTTAAAGTACGGTATGTATATTAGGCTTTCAAGAGAAGATGGGGATAAACAAGAAAGTGAAAGTATAGGAAATCAAAGAAGAATTATACAAAGATATATAAAAGATAATGGATTAAATTTTATAGAAGAATATATTGATGATGGTGTATCTGGAACAACTTTTGATAGACCGGGTTTTAGAAAAATGTTAGATGATATTAAAAGTAAAAAAATAAATATGGTTATTACAAAAGATTTATCAAGATTAGGTAGGGATTATATAAAAACTGGTTATTATATAGAAAATTATTTTCCAGAAAATAATATTAGATATGTTGCCATTAATGATAATATTGATACATACATAGATAGTAATAATAATGATGTAACACCATTTAAAGCAATTTTAAATGATATGTATGCAAAGGATATTTCCAAAAAAATACGAAGTGTATTTAAAGAAAAGCAAATAAGTGGAGAATATATGTGTAGTATACCAGCATATCGGTTATAAAAGAAATCCTAATGTAAAGAATAAACTTATTATTGATGCTAAGGTTGAGCATATTGTAAAAATGATTTATAAAATGTACTATGATGGACATGGGAGTTCAGATATTTTAGATTATTTAACCAAATGTAATTATTTATCGCCAAGGGGCTACCAAAAAACAGGTATTGTGCAAGATGAAGAATTGTCAAAACAATATTGTTGGAATGAAACAACTATATTAGGAATTTTAAAAAATGAAGTTTATATTGGCAATACAGTTCAACATAAACGAGCAGTTATATCGTACAAAATAAAAAAGTTACATAACATAGAAAAAGAAAATCAAATTAGAGTTAATAATACTCATGAGGCAATTATAGATAAAGAAATTTTTGATAAAGTTAATTGTATTCTTGAAAAAAGAGGGGCAAATAGTAAATTAAAGTATGAGTATTTATTAAGAGGTTTATTAATTTGCCACCATTGTGGAAAAAGATTACAGATTGTATTAAAAAGTAATTCAAGGGAAAATGCTATAAAAAGGCCATATATTACTTGTTCTAATCATAAATCATGTTATCCATTATGTATGAATTATAATAAGTTTGAATCAAGCATTCTAAATATAATTAGGCAGGTTTGTAAAATATATGTTTCAAAAGATGATCTATATAAAGTTTATGAAAATTACAATGATAAAGTAATTGAATTAAAGCAAAAAATTAAAAAGAGACTTGATATTATTAATAATAATATATTCGAGATAGATGCTGACTTAGAAAAAATGTATATGGATAAATTAAATGGGATATTGTCTGAAGAAAATTATATTATATATTCACAAAAAATTATTAAGCAAAAGGAACAATTGATCATTCAGAAAAATGAATTAGAAAATGAAATGAGTATTGATAGAGATAAAAAGAATAATGAGGAAAAAATAGAAAAAATAATTGAAGATTTTATGAAATTTGATAATATTGATAAAACTTTTTTATATCGAATAATTGATCGAATTGAACTTGATAAAGATAAAAACATATATATTTTTTTTAACTTTTCTAAATCGAACTTAATAGCTCAAAACATAAGTGGACTAATTGATATTGATGAAATTATAAAAAATAAAGATTTGAAATAGTATGAGTAGCAATGCTTTTTATTTAAAATAAAAAGTTGGTATTTTTTTAATCCGATAGGAGTGGATTTAAATCAACAATTTCCAGCAGACTGGGAAAAAGCAAGGGAAGTAAAATTTGCTCAAGGCTATGTTAGTCCAGCACCAAGGGATTTTGTTGGGTTTGGACCACTTACTGAACCAGAATCTTTAGGCCTTTATAATTTTACTTTAGAACATAATTTTAAACTTATTTTAGCTTATCATACACAAGGAGAAATTATCTTTTGGAGATACTTAAATTATAACCCAGAGGGAAGTGAAGAGGTAGCAAAAGAATTTGCTAGGGTTAGTGGCTATACATTAATTAATGAAGTTGAGACGAATAGTTATGCTGGTTATAGAGATTGGTTTATAAGTTATTATAATAGACCGGGATATACAGTAGAAACGGGAATGGGAATAAATCCTTTGCCTATTTCACAATTTGATAAAATATATAATGATAATATTGGAATTTTGGTTTTGGCAGGAATTGTATAAAAAATACCCTCACACTTGGCATTAGTGTGAGGGTATTTTTTCAATAACGTGCAACTGAGCCGAACGGTTCCTCCTTCCAAACCGTGGCTTTCATAGAAAGCCTATTCCGGATTGAATCCAGAATGTAGTTGCTCAAATTAAAGCCCGCTATGCGAAGACACTCGCACATCGCATCGACGCTGGCCCCGGGATACCCAGTCCTCACTTCAGACACATACACAGACACTCCCCCATGCATCTTGGAGTATAGCTTTAATGGGTAATATTCATCAGCATTCAAGTCTTCTGAATCAAGAGGGTTTACCGTCTCGATTTCAGCGTACGAAAATGTTAGTGAATTTCCAAACGTCTTGACGAGTAGTCTCAGCTGTTCAACCACTTCCTCAACGTTTTTTTCTTCGCTGAAGAG
>CAYNYD010000038.1:0-11501 GCA_964401375.1 uncultured Eubacteriales bacterium
CATTCGTTCCTTTTGTAACCAAATCATCTATTAAAACTCCAATATATGCATCAGATCTATGTAAAATAATTGGTTCTAACCCTTTTACAAATCTAGCAGCATTAATTCCAGCCATAATTCCTTGAGCAGCAGCTTCTTCATAGCCTGATGAACCATTAACTTGTCCTGCAAAAAACATACCTTTTATTTGTTTAGATTCCAAACTTAATTTTAATGTAGTAGAATCAATACAATCATATTCTATTGCATAAGCTGGTCTTGTAAATTGAACATTTTCAAGTCCAGGAATTGTCCTATACATTGCTATTTGAACATCTTCAGGTAATGAACTCGACATTCCTTGTACATACATTTCTTCTGTGTTTTCCCCCATCGGTTCAATAAAAACTTGATGTCTCTCTTTATCAGCAAATCTAACAACTTTATCTTCTATAGAAGGACAATATCTTGGACCTGTTCCCTTAATATCTCCTGCATATAAAGGTGATCTATCAAGATTAGCTCGAATAATCTTATGAGTCTCTTCATTAGTATAAGTTAAATAACATGGAACTTGTTCCCTATCTAAATTATTATTTTCAAATGAAAATGGAACAATTTCATCATCTCCATTTTGTATCTCCATTTTTGAAAAATCTATACTTCTTTTATTAACCCTTGCAGGTGTTCCAGTCTTAAACCTTCTTGTTTCTATACCAATTTTATTCAAACTTTCTGTCAAGTGATTAGCTGGAAATATACCATCTGGACCTCCAGAATAATTAACCTCACCAATAAAAATTCTTCCTCTCAAATAAGTACCTGAGCAAAGAATAACTGCCTTTGCCTTGTATATTCCTCCAGTTAAAGTCTTTACCCCTTTAACTTCATTATTTTCTACAATATATTCAACCACTTCCCCTTGCTTAACATCAAGATTTTCTTGTTTTTCAAGAGTATGTTTCATCTCAATATGATATTTTTTTCTATCTGCTTGAGCCCTTAATGAATATACAGCAGGACCTTTTGCCTTATTAAGCATTCTAGATTGAATAAAAGTTTTATCAATATTTTTTCCCATTTCACCACCAAGTGCATCAATTTCTCTAACTAAATGTCCTTTTGAAGTTCCCCCAATATTAGGATTACAAGGCATATTTGCTATACTATCCATATTAATAGTAAATACAACTGTTTTAGCTCCAAGACGACTACTTGCCAAAGCGGCTTCACACCCAGCGTGTCCTGCTCCAATAACTATCACGTCATATTCACCAGCATCATATTCCATTTCTTTCATCCTTTCTAAAAATTCTATATTATTTAATACAATTTTATTAAATTTTTAAGAAATAACTATGTTTCACATGAAACATTTCTACTTTCCTAAACAAAACTTAGAAAAAATTCCTGATATAACATCATCAGAAACATTATCCCCTGTTATTTCTCCTAAATTCTGTATAGCATTTTCTATATCAATAGAAATCATATCTAAAGGTATTCCAATATTAACTGAATTTAATGCATTTTCCAAACCTTGTCTAGCTTTGACAATGAGTGATTGATGCCTTGAATTTGTAATTATAACTTCACTATTACTATCAAGCTCCACTTCATTAAACATATTTTCAATCTTATTCTCCAATAAATCTAAACCAATATCATTTTTTATAGAAAGTTCTATTACATTTTCATTATCAAATTGTTTAGCTATTATTTTATCTCCACTATCTATTTTATTAATTAAAATTATATGTTTCTTATCTTTAATCATATTCATTAATAATCTATCTTCATCAGAAATTCCAGAAACTGCATCTAAAATAAGAAGTACAAGTTCAGCTTGATTTATTGCATCTTTGCTTTTTTCAATTCCTATATTCTCAACAAGATCATTTGTATCTCGAATCCCAGCTGTATCAATCAATTTCAAAGGAATTCCTCTAATTGTCACATATTCTTCAATAGTATCTCTAGTTGTTCCAGCTATTTCTGTAACTATTGCTCTATTTTCTTTTAATAATGCATTTAGTAAAGATGATTTTCCGTACATTTGGTTTTCCTATAATTGCAGTATTAACTCCTTCTCTTAGTATTCTTCCAGATTCAAAAGTACCTTCTAATTTACTTAATTTTTCAATTGAATTATTTAAAACATTTACAACTTTTTCTTTTTGGACTTCTTCAACATCATACTCAGGATAATCAATACTAGCCTCCAAATCTACTAATAAATCAATTATGTATTTTTTTATATCATTTATTTTCTTTTCCAAAAATCCTTCTAACTGTTTTAAAGATTCTCTATTCTCTTTAATACTTTTACTATTAATCAAGTCAATTACTGCTTCAGCTTTTGTTAAATCAATTTTACCATTTAAAAAAGCTCTTTTGGTAAATTCCCCTGGCTCAGCTAAAAATGCACCATTATTCAAAAGTAAATCTAATATTTGCTTAGTAACTATCAATCCCCCATGACAATTAATTTCACAAATATCTTCTCCAGTATAACTTTTAGGAGCTTTAAAATATGACACTAATACCTGATCTAATATTTCTCCATCATTATTAATAATATTTCCAAATTTGATAGTATAAGGTTTAAATTCCTCTTTATTTTTAGAAACAAAAACTTTATTAACAATCTCTAAAGCTTTATCTCCACTCATTCTCACAATACTAATTCCACCATGACCTAAAGGAGTTGAAATAGCAGCAATAGTTTTCATTTTCTCACCCCACATTCCTTAATATTATACTATTTTTTACATAATATTTCAATTATTTTACATAAAAAGATTAAAATGGTATAACACAGTTCATCTTAAAAAAAATCGTTTAAAATGATATTATTGTAAATAACAATATCACTTTAAACGATATCCTATTCATAAGTTATGAATTCTATTTCAATGATATAACCACTCTTCTGTATGGTTCTTCTCCCTTACTTTCAGTTTTAACTTTTGGATGATTTTGAAGTGTTGTATGTATAATTCTTCTTTCAAAAGGAACCATTGGTTCTAAAGTAATACTTCTTTTCTTTGAAACAACAGTTTGAGCCACTTTAGTTGCTAATTCCTCAAGTGTTTTTGTTCTTTTATCTCTATAACCTTCTACATCAATTAAAATCTTAACATAGTTTTCTTTTTTCCTATTAACTAGTGTTGAAACAAGTAATTGTAATGCTTCTAAAGTTTCTCCCCTATATCCTATTATTATACCAGCTTTTTCTCCTGTTATATTAAATTTCAAAATTTTATCTTCGTATTTACACTCAATATCTAATTTAACACCCATCTTGTCTAAATATTCATCTAAAAACTCTAAAGTTTTTTTCTTTGCAGCCTCAATATCTTCTGCTGGTGCTTCTTTAATCACATATTCTTTTATTCGTTCTTTCTTATTATTCTCTACTTTTTCGCTCTCTGTTACTCTAACTTTTATTTGCTTATGTTCAAGAATACTAAACAATCTTTTTTTTGGTTCTTCAATAAGTTCAATAGATACTTGTTCTTTTGTAAGACCAATCTTGCTTAATGCATCTTTTACAGCTTCATCATAATTGTTACCTATTCCTTCTGCCACTTTAGCCATTTAATACCACTCCTTTCTTAAATTCTGATAAAAAATATATTATTTATTTTTTATAACAGTTTCATTTTTATTTTGTTTTTTTCTAATTAATATAAATATAGAAGATTGAATTAATTGCAAAATACTATTAACAGTCCAATACAAACCTAATCCTTGAGGTGCAATGTACGCAATATAACCTGTCATAAATGGCATAATCATATTAATTACAGTCATATTCGGCATAGGAATTTCATTGTCATCTGTGGTTGCTAAATTCTTTTCTTCTTTATTCGGTTTTATCTCTTGTTTAGACTTATTATTATCCATTTCTGCTGTAGACATTTTTAAAGATATTAACGTAACTAAAACGCACAAAACAGGAATAATATATAAAGTCCAGTCAGTTCGGTTTTGACTTGCTATATCACCTAAATTAATTCCTAAAAAGTCCATATTAAATAAGCCCTCTTGCTTTGCCAAAACTAATTCAATATATCTAATATTACTTATATAATCGCCACTATAATATGCAGCTATATCACCACTTGAAAGTTCTTCTCCACTAATTTGAGCCTGATTCTTTGCAGTTTCAATAGCTTGTTCAGCATAATAAGTATTTAAATTTTCTTTATATTTATTAATTTCCTCTTCTGGTAATTTTTTAATATATGTAAGTGGACTAGACATCATATAAAATAAACCTAAAATAATCGGAAACTGTATTAATTGTAATAAACAACCAGTACATCCCATTCCAGATGCCATACTAAGATTTTTTTCTTTTAATAACTTTTGATATTCTAAAGCAAATCTTTGTTGATCATTACCATATTTCCTTTGAAGTTCTTGCAATAATGGTTGCAATTCCTGAGTTTTCTTTAAAGATTTTTGTTGTTTTAAAGTTAATGGTAACAACAAAAGCTTCATAAAAACGGTAAATATAATAATTGCAACACCATAATTTTGAACAATATTATATATAAATAACATTACATATCCAAAACATTCAGCGATAAATTTAAGCATTATATTCCTCCTCTTTAACTATGATATCAGCTCTTTCTATACATTTTAATAAATCATTTCTAATTTTTTCAAACGAAATATTTTCAAAATTTATATTATTTTTTAGAAGTATAACTATTGAATATCCAATTTTTATGTTACATTCTTCCAATCTATATGCCTCTTTTATTAGCCTTCTTACCCTATTTCTTTTTACACTACTCTTAGAAAATTTTTTGCCTACAGCAATACCCAATAAATTACAATTTTCTCTATTTTGTAATAAATAAACAATTATAAGATCTCCTGCAAACCAAGACCCATGCTTCATAATATACCCAAATTCATTACTATTCTTTAAAGTATTTGTGCTTTTCATATACTCACCTCAAATTTGGTCTGCTTATAATAGAAAAAAAGACCCTCTTGGGCCAGATTTTTCAAACGCAAATGTCTAAGCAGAAAGTTTCTTCCTGCCCTTTAACATTCTTCTTTTTATTACTTTCCTGCCATTAGATGTACTCATTCTCGCTCTAAAACCATGCACTTTTTTCATTTGTCTATTTTTTGGTTGAAATGTTCTTTTCATATATAAGCACCTCCCTATACTATGTAAGATTTTCTATATTAATTATTTTTTTTACAATTTAAAATCACAGCATTGTTATTATACAACCATTACCTAACTTTTGTCAACTAAAAAATTACAAGCTATACAAATTACCTTAAAATTTTTGCACATATATATTATGTAAATTATTTATTATTTCTATTTTATGTTACGGAAATAAGACTTTGGATTTTTTTTTGCTTTTATTCTTGCAATTATTTGTACAAACATATATAATGTGGATAAGTCTTAAAAGCATATTAAAATCAATATGTTTGCAGAATTACAATACATAAAAAAAATTATGTATTGTAAACATAAATATAATTCGATTTTAGAATAAGTGTTCGTGTAAAAAATATGAGAAAAATTGATTTTTTATTTAAAAGGCTTATATATCAAGCATTTTCGATTTTAACATTTTTAATGTCAAAAAATGTTGGGTTTCTAGTGTTTTTTAATACTTATTCAAAAGATATTCACAATTTTACTAACATTTGTGAATAAAATGTTAGTAACTTTGTAAATCAATATAGGAGGAAAAAATAAAAATGTTAGAAGAATATTGGGCTACGGTTTTATCTATTCTAAAGGATGAGATTCCTATTATAACTTACGATACTTGGATAAAAGCTTTATCTCCAGTTTCTATGGACGATAATACCATAGTTCTAAAAATCAGAACAAGTTTTCAAAAAGATTATATAGATCGAAGGTATTTAGACTTCATTAAAACTGCTTTTAGGCATGTAACAGGAAAGGATTATGATGTTAAAATTATCTCTGGAATAACTATACCTGATCCAACTGTTGAAAAAAATCAAAATAACAGAAATAATTTTTTAAATCCTAAATATACTTTTGATACTTTTGTAATAGGTAAGAGTAATGAATTAGCACATGCAGCAGCATTGGCAGTGGCTGAAAATCCTGGTAATGCATATAATCCACTTTTTTTATACGGAGGAGTAGGTTTGGGAAAAACACATTTAATGCATGCAATAGGAAATTATATTACATCAAAAAATGAAAATGCAAAAGTAATTTACATAACAACAGAAAAATTTACAAATGAACTTATTCAAGCTATTCAAAATAATATGACAGAAGATTTTAGACTTAAATATAGAAGTAT
Source organism: uncultured Eubacteriales bacterium (assembly GCA_964401375.1). Lineage (GTDB taxonomy): Bacteria > Bacillota > Clostridia > TANB77 > UBA1234 > UBA1234. The sequence continues at coordinate 6,312 of CAYNYD010000038.1, forward strand.
AGATGTTTTGTTGATTGATGACATTCAATTTTTAATGTCGAAAGAGAGATCACAAGAAGAATTTTTTCACACATTTAATGAACTTTATGAAAATCACAAACAAATAGTTATATGTAGCGATAGACCACCAAAAGATATTAATCCATTAGAAGATAGATTAAAATCAAGGTTTGAATGGGGGCTTATTGCAGATATAGGTAAACCTGATTATGAAACCAGATATGCGATACTTAGAAAGAAAAGTCAATTAGATAACATAAAAATAGATGATGAAATTCTATCCACTATAGCATTAAAAGTTGAATCAAATATTAGAGAATTAGAAGGAACTTTAAATAAAATAATTGCATTAGCTTCATTAACCAATAGTGAAATAACTATGCAATTAGCTGAAAATGCAATTGCTGATTTAAATCAATCTCAAGATAAAGTTATTAATATAGATTATATTCAAAATGTTGTTGCAAAATACTATAATCTAGATCAAAATGATTTTAAAATAAAACGAAGATCAGGGGATATAGCATACCCAAGACAAATTGCTATGTATCTATGCAAACAATTAACCACATCAACTTTAGTTGACATAGGTAAACAATTTGGAGGTAGAGATCATACTACAGTTTTATATGCATGTAATCGTATTGAAAAAGAAATAAGTATTAATCCAAATACTAAGATGATTGTGGATAACATCAAAAAAATGATTTTGAGCTAAAAATAAATGTTTTTTTAAATTTTGAATTTTAAAAATAAAAGCTTTAATCAATCACAATTCTTACTTACGGAAGCAATAGATTAGATACTAACAACATATTGTTAAAAAGGTGTAGATAACATGTGATTAACTTTAATTTAACATTTCAATGTGGAAATTGTTAGTACAATGTGTTTAAATTCAACAATTTATTAACATCATTAAACTTAAGGAAGTACAAGCTTTTATGACTTATCCACATAACTAACAATACTTACTACTATTACTACTAATTTTTATTTATTTTATATATTAAGTAAAAGCATTTTTCACAAATGAAGAAAATTTTTTAATATTATAATGGAGGTTTTAAAATGAAATTTATATGTGAAAAAGAAAATTTAATAATAGGACTAAATATTGTAAGCCGTAGTTCCGTAAGTAGAACAACAGAACCTATTTATGAAGGTATACTAATGACATTAAAAGATGACTATATAATTTTAACAACGAATGATTCAGAAATTGGAATGGAATGTAAAGTACAAGGAGTACAAAATATAGAAGAAGGAAAAGCTGTTGTAGATTGTAAAATGTTTTGCGATATAGTTAGAAAATTGCCAAATAGCGAAATAACAGTATATATTAGTGAATCTAAATTATTAGTTATAGAATGTGAAGGTTCAACTTATAAACTTGCAACATTAAATGCAGATGAATTTCCAACATTACCAACAATAAATGTGGAAAAGAGTATTGAGATAGAATCAAAAATGTTAAAAGAATTAATTAAAACAACAAGTTTTGCAATTAGCACAGATGAAAATAGACCTGTTTTTACAGGATCACTTTTTGAAGTGAAAGAAAATAAACTTAATGTTGTTTCGGTTGATGGTTTTAGACTAGCTTTAAGAAAAACGGCAATATTAAATGCAAGTGAGGATTTTTCTGCAATAGTGCCAGGAAAGTATTTGAATGAAATAGTCAAAAATTTGCAAGATATAGAAGATTCTGTTAAGATAGGAATCTCTAAAAATCAAGCTTTATTTGAATTACCAAATTGTAAAATAGTTACAAAACTTTTAGATGGTGAATTTTTAAATTACAATAATGTAATTCCAAAGGAAAGAGAGACTAGAATTAAAGTTAATAAAAATAATTTACAAAATGCTATAGAAAGAGCTTCAATTTTTTATGTTACATCAGCAGAAAAAGAAAAGAAATATCCAATAAAAATGAACATAACTCTTGGTTCATTAATTATTTCTTGTACATCTCAAGTCGGAGATGCAAAAGAAGAAGTATTGGTAGAGACTACTGGAAAAGAACTTGAAATTGGGTTTAACCCAAAATATATGTTAGATGCTCTTAAAGCAATAGAAGAAGAAGAGGTATATTTAGATTTTGGAAGTAATATTTCGCCTTGTATTATTAGATCAACTTTAGAGGATAAATATACATATATGGTATTACCAATTAGACTTAAAGAATAATAGAATATTCACAAAAGGATAAGAAAATGTTAATAAAAAGTATTTATTTAGAAAATTTTCGTAATTATGAAATACAAAATATTGAATTAAATAATAATATTAATGTATTTTATGGGAATAATGCACAAGGTAAAACAAATATTTTGGAAGCATTGTACTTTTGTGCATTAGGACGTTCCTTTAGAACGTTTAAAGAAAATGAATTAATTAAATTTGAAAAAACAAGTTCTAAAATTATTGTTAAATATTTTAAAAATGAAAGAGATAATGAAATAGAGATTAATTTGAATAAGAATTCAAAAAAAATAGTAAAATTAAATGGAATTAAAATAAATAAAAATAGTGAATTACTAGGAAATCTAAATTTGGTAATTTTTTCGCCAGACGATATAATAATTTTAAAACAAGCTCCACAACTAAGAAGAAAATTTTTAGATATTTTAATAAGTCAATTAAGACCTAATTATGTTCATTTACTTTCTGAATATAACAAAGTTTTAGATCAGAGAAATGCATATTTAAAGACTAAAAATACTGAAACAATAGATATATGGGATGAACAATTGGCAATGTACGCAGAGAAAATTTTTAATTATAGAAAAATATATATACAAAAATTAAAAGAAAAAATGGAGGAGATTCATCCTAAACTCACTAATGAAAAAGAAAAAATAGATATTAAATATAAATCTAATTTTAAAAATAAAGATGATTTTTTAAAAAATTTAAAAAATGGATTGCAAAATGATTTATTTAGAGGATATACGCATTATGGAATTCATAGAGATGATTTTGAAATAACAATAAATGATAATATTTTAAATATATATGGTTCGCAAGGTCAACATAGGACTGCAATTCTTTCTCTTAAAATTGCAGAAATGGAAATTATAAAAGATGAAATATTAGAAAATCCAATTTTACTTTTAGACGATGTTACTTCTGAACTTGACTTTGAAAGAGTAAATTCAATTTTTAATATAGTAAAAAATTATCAAGTTTTTATTACATGTACAGATATAAATTCAATTTTAAAATTTGATTGTTTGACAAAAAACATAAAATTGTATAATATAGAAAATGGTAAAATTTTAAATTAAGAATTATCCGAAAATCTTATTTCCGTAAAGGAGAATGGAAAAATGTATACACATATAGGCAATAGCTTAATTTTGAAAAATAAAGATATAATTGGAATTTTTGATAAAAAAACTATTGATGCAAGTAGAGAAAATAAAAGAATACAATTTCAAATGAAAGACTTAAAAGAAGATATAAAATCAATAATATTGCTACAAGAAAATGAAAGATACATAGAAATATTTTCGCAGATTTCATCTGCAACTTTAAAAAAGAGAATTGAAAAAGGCATATTTTAAGTAAAAAATTATATATAGAAAAATAATTAGGTGTTTGTGAATAAAAGCTATACTTTAAACAAAAGAAAGGTTCTGATGCCTTAGAAAGGAATGAAACTTAAATGAGTGAGAAGGAAAAAGTTAATGCAGTTTACAACGAAGATAGTATACAAGTACTAGAAGGATTAGAAGCGGTTAGGAAAAGACCTGGCATGTATATTGGTACTGTATCAGTTAGAGGATTGCATCATCTAGTTTACGAAATTGTAGATAATTCTGTTGATGAAGCTTTAGCTGGTTACTGCACAGAAATAAATGTAAGCATTGATAAAGGAAATATAATAACTGTAAAAGATAATGGAAGAGGTGTTCCAATAGGTATTCACCCAAAAATGGGAATTCCAACAGTTGAAGTTGTTTATACAGTGCTTCATGCAGGTGGAAAATTTGGTGGTGGAGGATACAAAGTATCTGGAGGGCTTCATGGTGTTGGTGCTTCGGTTGTTAATGCTTTATCTACATGGCTTGAAGTTGAAGTTTCAAATGGGGAAGGTATATATAAACAAAGATATGAAAGAGGAAAAACGAAATCTAAACTTGAAAGAATTGGAGATACTAAAGCTACTGGAACAAAAGTTACATTCCTTGCAGATGATACTATATTTGAGACTTTAGAATATGAGTTTGAAACTTTAGCAGAAAGAATGCGTGAAATGGCATTTTTAAATAAAGGCTTAAGAATTACAATTGAAGATTTAAGACCAGAAGAACCACTAAAATATGATTTTCACTATGAAGGTGGACTTACTTCTTTTGTGGAATTTTTAAATAAAAATAAGGAAGTATTGAATCCAAAACCTATATATATTGAAGGAGGAACAGAAGTACCAGTTGAGGTAGCTATTCAATATACAACAGCTTATTCTGAAAATACTTATAGTTTTGTTAATAATATAAATACCCCTGAAGGTGGTACGCATTTAGAAGGTTTTAAACGTGCACTTACCAAATGTTTTAATGATTATGCAAGAAAGTATAATATATTAAAAGAAAAAGACCAAAATCTTCAAGGTGATGATATTAGAGAGGGAATGACAGCAGTTATAAGTGTTAAAGTATCTGAGCCTCAATTTGAAGGTCAAACAAAAACAAAACTTGGGAACAGTAATGTAACAGGGATTGTTGCAAGTGTTATGAATGATAAACTTTCTGCATACTTAGAAGAAAATCCTTCTATTGCAAAAGCAATCCTTGAAAAGTGTATTAGTGCTGCAAGAGCGAGAGAAGCTGCGAGAAAAGCTAGAGATTTAGCTAGAAGAAAAACGGCTCTTGAAAGTAATTCGCTTCCTGGTAAACTTGCAGATTGTAGCGAGAAAGATCCTGAAAGATGTGAATTATATCTTGTCGAAGGAGATTCAGCTGGTGGTTCTGCAAAGCAAGGTAGAGATAGAAAATTCCAAGCTATTCTTGCAATGTGGGGAAAAATGCTTAATGTTGAAAAAACAAGAATAGATAAAATTTATAATAATGAGAAATTACTTCCAGTTATAACAGCTATTGGTGCAGGTATTGGTAGTGATTTTGATATATCTAAGATTAGGTATGGAAAGATAATAATGATGGCAGATGCCGATGTTGATGG
>CAYNYD010000039.1:0-11294 GCA_964401375.1 uncultured Eubacteriales bacterium
TGTCAAAAACTTTCTCTGGAATATTAGGTACAAATACACTACCTAATTTTACTTTTGCAACAATATCATCTATAACACTCTTATTAGTTTTAACATTAATATGTTTCACAATTACAAGTGCTTTTACTTCTCCATATAGCAACTTGAAATAATTATTTTTAGTTTTAACAACCATTTTTTTAGGGTCAGAACTTTCAAGTGTCCATTTGCAACCTTCTCTATCTTCTATTTTATTAAATGCCTTTTCACTAAATATACTTCCTATTTGTGCTTTAACAGTTACATTATCTCTTAAGCTATTTCCAAAAGAATCTAAGAATTCAAGAGTAACATCTGTTAATTCTCTTTCATAAAATATTGATACAATATTTTCTTCAATATTTTTCTTTACAACGTATTCTTGTTCATCAGTTTTATTATAAAACCATTTCCTTCCATCTGGAGATTCTAATTTTTCTATTACCTCTGGTACAAATTTTGTTCCTGCCTGCTTATTATATTCTTTACTTGGTATTAGCTCATTTCTTTCATCGTCAAAGAATTTTACAACCATTGTTGATATTAATGGTTTATATTTTATCAAAATGGTATTTTCAAATTCATTTTCGCTAACAACTAAAGTTTTTGGTGTATCAACTTTTTCCCACATTCTGCCATAATTATCTGTTATTTCATCCAAATAATTTGAAGAAAATTCACTACCAATCTGACTTGACTTTTGAACTGTATTTACAATTTTCTTTCCAGTTTCATCAACTAATTGAATGAATACATTAGCAAGTTTAGGCTCATAAATAACTTTCAATTCATTTTCTTTTTCATTTTTTGAAACGGTATGTTGTTCTTCACTTACCTTTTTAAACAACCATTTTTTTAAATTAAAATCTGTAATATCTTTATCATACTTTGGAGTAAAAATTTTTCCAACTTGTAGATATTCAACATAATCATTCAATATAACTATTCCGTCTTGACTAACATATTTAACTACAACTGGAAGTTTATACTCCTCATATGAAACTTCTATAAGATTTTCTTTACCCGCTTCAACAACACATGATAAAGGATTGGTCCCATTGTAAACCCAACCCAAACCATCTTTATCTATTAATACCTTTTCCGTAGTAAATGTAAAAACTCTACCAACTTGAACATCTTCAACATGGTCTTTGACTATTTCTAGTCCGTTTGGATTTAAAAATTTAATCCTAACAGTTTCTTTTTCAAGATCATAAACTAAAATCAAATTATTTTTACTTTCATCATCCTTTATTAATAGTTTTTGTGGTCTAGATGTAATAAGCCTCCAGTCATTTCCTTGCTCATCCATATAATGCTCTCTCTTAGCAATATTATAAGTCGTCCCAGCTTGTATTGTTTCAATTACATCATCACGAATCTTTTCACCATTTCTATTTATAAATGTTAACGTAACTTTTGAAAATTTCTCAACATATTTTAATTCTATAACATTATACTCTGGAAGAACATTAATTATTGTAGAAGGATATTGTGTGTCCGAGCATATCCATTCTCGTCCCTCAGAATCATTAATTATAGGTATAGCTTCAGGTACATAAGGAATCCCTGGGAATAGATTAGTTACTCTATTTTCTTTTAATATTTCTCCCTTAGAATTAATGTATTTTACAGTAGCATATGTCGTTCCTGGTACTGTACTTGTTATTGTACCACCTTCAACATTATTAAATTTATTTAAGTTTGTAACATTTTCTATATTTGATTCAAAACTCGTTCCATTAAACATAACAGGTTCATTTTTAAGTACCATTGGAAAGTAAAAATCAACCTCAATATTAGGGACTGGTAGCATATCTGTTCCTATATATTCAACATCTTCATATATGTATCCTAGTAAACCCGAAATTTTTGAAAAGTCAATTATTGTTTCTCTTCTTATAATTGCTGACATTGCATTAACATTAAAATCAGCAACAGATTGTTTTTTTACTACATTTCCATCTTCTCCTGTATATTCTAATTTATTTCCAATTCTAGTTAAATCATCTAATATATTTTCTGTAAGTTTATATTTATATCTTTTTCCAATATTATCCTCTATGGAAATATAAAGTCTACTTTCAAAATCTTCAGGAATTGAAATTGCCTTAAATTTATATCGAATAACATCAATTGGATCAGCAGGATTGTCCATACAATCTCTAATAACTTCCACAGATGGGCAAATTAACTCTGGATTTAATTTCTTTAATACTTCAGCAATATATTCTTTATTTACATTTCTTACAATTTCTCTCTGAAATTGCAATGCCAATGAATTAACAATTTCTCCATATTTATTATTATTCTTTTTATATTCTTTATAAGTAGTATAAACGCCATATGGCCTTACAGCAATATAAATAGCAACCTCTTCTTTTTTATTTTTAATACTATTTGTCCAATAACATGAAATAGTATCAAGTGGAAAATTTGCACACTCAGGAAGATTATCTAATTTAATATAAGGATCATTACTACAAAGTCCAGCTGAAACATTTGCACCTAACCTTTTTATATATGTAGGTTTATAAGCAAGTTCCACTCTATTTGTTTTTCTATTGATATATTTTAACTTATATTCAGTAATATTTTCTGCATAAGCATCAGCATTATCATACATTTTTATTTTAGGATTAGCACCAGTTACTGCCATTTCATCAATAATATATTCAAATAGAAGTAAAGATAGAATATCTTTAACTTTTGCTTCTGGCACTCTTCCATTTTCCACAAAAGCATCATAATAATCTTTTACAATATTATTTCTTTCCTCAGAAAATGCATTTTCATAAGATGTTCCATTATACGTTGTCTTTATATGGTCTGTAGGATTATAATATAATATTTCAATATTTAAGGCCGTCGTTGTTGCAATTATACATACTGAACTGTCTAACCTATAATCAACAACTGGAATTGCAGTATTAATAAATGAAACAGCAGTAGAAAAATTTACTTCCCCCTTTACAACAGCACTTTGTATATAAAATTTATCGTAATTGACTATTGCTCTTGCAATTTCAATTGTTGGTTCTGTAAATTCTCTAACTTTAATATAATTCTCAGCTTCATTTTCAAAAGCAATTTGATTATCAATTAGGTCTAGGTTAATTTGTTTTAACTGTTCCGTCACTTTATTCAGATCGCAACCAAATTGTAGCAATTTAGTCTTTAGTACCTTCTCAATAATTTTCATCCTTAATCTCATTCCTTCCTAAAGGGACAAATCAAGTTGAAAAAGAATTGAATCAATTATTTTTCAACTCTTCCACCTCATAGTATATATATTTCATTATACAAATATAAAATATTTTTTTCAATAGATTTTATCCATTTCATTATCTTTTTTTATTAGTAAAGAATAGTATATTTAGAATAATTTTTTTATTTCGTAAAAAAATATAATTGAGGTGAAACAAAAATGCCAAAATCCATAATTATAAAATCTAACACAAAAAATATTATAAATGATCTTGTAAATGAATTAAATCAATATCCTAATATAAAATATATTTTCAAAAAAATAAATGGCGAAAATACATTAATAATTAAATGCTTTAATTATTATAATAAATTTGCAGTCGAAAGCAATAAAAATTTTTATGGTAATTATATATATCTTTATACTTGTATATCATTAATACTATCAGATTTAATCATTTCTAAATACGAAACTATAATCGCAAATAGATTCTTGCGTTATAATTATTTTTATTTTGGAAAATATTCTATAAATAAAATATCTAATATCATAAATTTAATGTTAAATCCCAACTCGCCTATTGAAAATTCTCAAGAATTTTTATTATATAGAAAGCAAATAATTTTATCGTCTTTATTAAAAAACTTCAGGAAAACTAATTACCTTCATATTGATAGTTTTATTAATTTTTCAATGAAAAATTATTATGAATTTATGGAAGAATTTGTTGATATAGTTATTCAATTATTTTTATCAAATTTAACTTCATTAGAATATTTAAATTTTATAATAAAAAGTATGTTTGAAAAGTAAAAATTTTTTCATATTAATTGACTTTTTACACTTCTTATTAGATAATTAAGTTATATGTAAAAAATATACAAAGGAGGAAATTTTAGTGTACTTATTTGGAAAAATTACAGTAACTCCGCAATTACCAGAAAGGATTTCGGAGTTATCTAAATTAGCTAATAATCTATGGTGGTCATGGAATTCATATGCATTAAGATTATATGATTATATTGATTCGGATTTATTTGAAAAGGTTAACAAAAATCCTGTTAAATTTCTTTCTGAAATAAGCCAGCAAAGATTGTCAGAAGTAGCTCAAGATAGCGACTTTCTTAAAGAATATGATATGGTAATGGAAAATTTCAATGGCTATTTAAATAACAAAAATACATATTTCTCAGAACATTTTCCTAATAATCAAAATGATATTATTGCTTATTTTTCTGCTGAATATGGATTAGATGAAATATTACCTATCTATGCTGGTGGATTAGGTATTTTGTCTGGTGACCACTGCAAATCTGCAAGTGATTTAGGAATCCCTTTCGTTCCTGTTGGTCTTCTATATAAACAAGGATATTTTAGTCAGTATATTAACAAAGATGGTTCAGAATTATTCGACTATTCTTCTATTAATATTGCCGACTTACCTATATTGCCAGTTTATGACGAAACAGGCAATGAATTAATTGTGCCTGTCCAATTCCCAGATAGAATTGTATACTTAAAAATATGGAAAATAAATATTGGAAGAATATCATTATACTTAATGGATAGCGATATTGACTCAAATACAGAATTAGATAGAGAAATTACACAAAAGTTATATGGTGGAAATCAAGAGATGAGAATTTCACAAGAAATAATTTTGGGTATTGGTGGTATGAATTTATTAAAAGCACTTAATATTAATCCAACTATATATCATATGAATGAAGGACATTCTTCTTTTGTAGTTTTGGAAGTAATAAAAAAATATATGAAAGAAAAGAATGTATCTTTTGAAATAGCAAAAAAACTTGCATCGGCATGCACAATATTTACTACTCACACACCTGTTCCAGCTGGTAATGATATATTCCCAGTTGATTTAATGGATAAATATTTCTTTAATTATTGTAATGAACTTGGAATAACTAGAACAGAATTCTTAAATTTAGGTACAAAATCAGATAATTCATATACTCAAGGTTTTAATATGGCAGTATTAGCATTAAAAATTGCTGGAAAGAAAAATGGAGTTAGTAAATTACATCGTGGAGTTTCTCAAAAATTATTCTCAGAACTTTGGCCAAGTATCCAAACAGAAGAAATTCCAATAACATACGTTACAAATGGTGTGCATACTTGTACTTGGCTTGCACCAACATTAAAAGATCTTTATAACACTTATATGAGACCATTCTGGCAAGAAAAAGTACATGATAGAGAAGTATGGAACGATATAGACAATATACCTGACGAAAAATTATGGGAAGCACATATGAGTCAAAAAAGGAAACTTGTAAAATTAGTTAGGAAAAATATTCGTGAACAAAAAATACGAAATGGAGCTTCATTAGATGAAATAAATGAAGTAGATAAATTACTTAATCCAGATGCTTTAACAATTGGATTTGCTAGAAGGTTTGCGACATATAAACGTGCTGATTTAATATTTAGAGATTTAGAAAGAATTACTAATATATTAAATAATCCAGATAAGCCAGTCCAAATTATATTTGCTGGTAAACCACATCCTGCTGATGTTCAGGGTCAAGATTTAGTAAAACGAATTTATGAAATTTCTAATATGCCTCAATTCAAAGGTAAAGTAGTTATATTAGAAAATTATAATATGTATATAGCTAGATATTTAGTTAGTGGCGTTGATATATGGCTTAATAATCCAAGAAGGCCACTTGAAGCAAGTGGAACAAGTGGAGAAAAAGCTGGTTTAAATGGTGTAATTAATTTAAGTATTTTAGATGGTTGGTGGTATGAAGGTTATAATAAGCAAAACGGTTGGGCAATTGGAGATGAAACTGAATACAGCAACTATGAAATTCAAGATAATAGCGATTCTCAAAGTATATATAATATACTTGAAAATGAAATAATACCTCTTTATTACGAAAAAGCAGATATGTCTAAAAATACTAAATGGATACAAAAAATGAAAAATTCAATAAAATCAGTTGGTGGTGTTTATAACACAAGTAGAATGCTTTGTGATTACTTAGAAAAAATGTATATACCACAGATAAACTTAATTAATTCTGATAAATATAGTCAAGAAAATATAGAGAATTTTTTGGAATGGGAAAAAAAAATAAAAGAAAATTGGAATAACATTATAATTGAAACTCAAAACAATTTAGAAGAATTAAAGGCAAATGCTGGAGATTCAATCGAATTAAAATGCTCGGTTGTTCTTCCAAATTTATCACCAGAAGATGTATCTGTTGAAGTGTTTTACGGAAAATTTGATGATTCAAAAAAACTTGTAAATAGTGCTTACGTGCCAATGAACTTAACTAATTCACTTGATGGTTCAAAGTATGAATATGCCACAACAATAAGTATAAATAATGGTGGAAATTATGGATATACATTTAGAGTAACTCCAACTCATCCATTACTTATTAATAATCAAGATATGGGCCTATGCAAATGGCTTACAAATTAGTTGAAATATAAGTTGCAAAAGAATTGAGCAATCTCTTCGTTGAATATTACATCAAAAATCCTTATACGTTTATCTAATACGTTTTTGGTGCTGATGTTTTGTTTGGCTTGAACTTGCATCAATTATTTTGCAACTTAGTTTATACAATGGAAAAATTTAGGGAAGGTGATTATAATTATGAGAAAGACAAAAATAGTATGTACTTTAGGTCCTGCTGTTGATGACTGTAAGACCTTGACAAAACTTTTTACAGCTGGTATGAATGTTGCACGATTTAATTTTTCGCACGGAGATTATGAACAACAATTAAAAAGAATAGAGCTTTTTAAAGCTGTACGTGAAGAATTAAATATGCCTATACCAATGATGCTAGATACTAAAGGCCCAGAAATAAGGATTGGGACATTTGAAAATGATGGAATAGTTTTAGAAGATGGAGCAACATTCACTTTATCTGAAGAGCCTTGTTTAGGTGATATAAACAAAGTGTATGTAAATTATTCGCATTTACATGAAGATGTAACTGTAGGAACAAAAATTTTAATTAATGATGGTATAATAGAACTTAAAGTAAAAGAAATAAATAATAAAGATGTTATTTGTGAAGTAATACATGGGGGAAAATTAACTAATAGAAAAAGTGTTAATATTCCAGGATTATCTCTTCAATTACCAGTTTTAACTGATAAAGATAAAGAAGATATTATTTTCGGTATAGAAAACGGTTTTGATATAATTGCAGTATCTTTTGTTAGAAGACAAGAAGATATTTTAGCAATAAAAGAAGTATTAAAAGAACATAACGCTACTCACATTAGAATAATTGCTAAAATTGAAAATCAAGAAGGCGTTGATAATTTTGATAAAATTCTTGAAGTAGTAGACGGAATAATGGTTGCACGTGGAGATTTAGGTGTTGAAATTCCAATGGATAAGGTGCCTCTACTTCAAAAAGAGTTTGTTAAAAAATGCAATAAAAAAGGTAAAACTGTTATTATTGCAACTCAAATGTTAGAATCAATGATAACTAATCCAAGACCAACACGTGCAGAAGTGAATGACGTTGCAACTGCAATTTTTGATGGAGCATCAGCAATAATGCTTTCTGGTGAAGTTGCAGCAGGTAATTATCCTATTGAAAGTGTAAAAACTATGGCACAAATTGCTGAAACAATTGAGAATGGAATAAATTATTGGGATAAATTTTCAAAAATAACAACAGCATATTTAATTGGTAATCGACCAAATTTAATTGTTGGCCATTCATTATGCGAAGTTGCAATGGAATCAAATGCCAAAGCTATATTTGCACTTTCAGCTCATGGAAATACATTAAATGCTATTTCAAGCTTTAAACCTGAATGTCCAGTATATTTAATTACACCTAATGAAGTTACAGCTAGGCAATTAAGTATGACTTGGGGTGTGTATCCAATAGTTGTTCATGAATCAGATTCATCTTCAGATATGATTCGTGAAGGAATTGAAATTGCAAAAGGATGTAATTATATATTTGATGGTGATACAATTGTCATAGGTGAAAGTGATACTTATAATAAAACTAATTTGCTTGGTGTATCATCGAGTAAAAATATTGGTGGAATATATACAGTATAATATAGTGATTATAAAAAGTATTGGAGCTTAATATAAAGTCATAAGAAAATGATAAAATTAAGCAATTAATATTATTATTTACTAGATGAAATTTTCATAAATTAAGAAGGGAACTAAAATGAGAGAAAAATATAATTATATTAATCTAAAAAATTATAAATTAAACCTTAAATGGATTTTACCAATATTTGTTATTATTGCTTTGTTATCGTTTTTCGGAGTTAAATATATTAAGACCCTAACTTATAGAAACGTATATACCACAATTTCAGAACTTGGTAAACAGACTGCAACACAGCTTAGTCTATCTATTAAAGAGCAAAAAAAATTTGTTGAAACTATGGTTGATTCAATAAATAGAGGATATTTTTCATCTGAAGATGAAATTTTCAATATTTTTGCAGACGATTTAGAAAATTATCATTTTACAAGACTTGCTATTTTAGATAAAAATGGAAATGGAATGACAAGTGATGGGCATACTGTAGTAAATTATCCAATGACAGATGAGTTTTTTAATTTCAATGAAGTCTTTTTATCAGAAAATAGAAAAAGTACAATTTCAGATGAGCAAATTAACATATACTCAAAAGCCTTTTATTTAAACGGAGAAGAAAAAGTATTATTTGCAACTATCTATACAGAAGATTATGAAGAAATTTTACTTAGAAGACTATACAATGGACTTGGTGGCACATATTTAATAAACAATGAAGGTATAGTATTAATAGATTCATTTGGTACAATAAAAGAGAACAACATTAATTTATATGATTATTTTATAAATGAATATAATATAACAGATACTGAAAGAACAAACAAAATAAATGAAATGAAACAAAATATTAAAGAAAAAAAGACAGGAACATTTGATATATCATTTAATAATGACACGTATTTTGTTCATTATGAAAATGTTGGAATAAATAATTGGTATGTCATTAGTATTGTCCCTGCAAGTGCAATGGCTAAAGAGCTAAATGAATTTATTGCTATATCTCTTGGTGTATCTATATTTATAAATTGTGTAATTGTTGCTATTTGCGTTTATATTGATATATCAAATCAAATTAAAAATCGCAAACTATATAAAGCAGCGTATGTAGATCCTATTACATTACTTGGAAATGAAAATTATTATAAAGAATATAGTAAATTATATTTAAATTCTTCAAATGTAAATAGGTATGTAATGGTAGTAGACATTAATAAATTCAAAGCTATAAACAATTTGTATGGTTATGATTTTTCTAATAAAATATTAAATGCTTTTGGAGAAAAATTGAAAAATAGCTTGCCAAAAAATAATATTACCTGCAGAATGCATAGTGATGTTTTTGCAATTATATTAGAATGCGATACTGATATTAAACAAGTATTGGAAACAGTGCATAATAATGTATCTGTGCTTGATATAAATGATATGGAAATACATTTAAATGTTTCAATGGGTGTATATAAGCTAAAAAAATCAGATACAGATATTAATAAAATTTTGGATAAAGCATATATGGCTCACAAACAAATAAAAGGGAAATACGCAAATTATTATTACATATTTGACGAAACTCTAGAGAAAATACTGTTAGAAGAAGAAAATATAGAAATGTCTATGGAAGAAGCCTTGCAAAATAAAGAATTTAAAATAATATATCAACCTAAATTTTCTACAATTACTGAAAAAGTTGTAGGAGCAGAATCACTTGTTAGATGGAGAAAAGACAATTTAATTATAATGCCTGATACTTTTATTTCTTTATTTGAAAAAAATAAATTTATTTTAAAATTAGATTTATATATATTTGAACAAGTCTGCAAAGACTTAGAACATTGGAAAGAAAAATTTAATGCAAATTTAAAGGTTTCAGTAAATGTTTCAAAAGAACATTTCGTAGATGAAAATTTTATAGAAGAATATGTAGAAATAGCAAATAAATATAATGTAGACAGAAGCAAAATAGAATTAGAAATAACAGAAAGTGCTACAATCGATAAAAGTATAGATTTAGTAAAAATAGCAAATAAGATTAAATCTTATGGGTTCAATATTTCATTAGATGATTTTGGAACTGGATATTCATCGCTTGCAATGTTACAAGAATTACCAATAGACGTTATTAAGATAGACAAAATATTTGTTGATAAAGCAAATCTTGATAGTGATAAAAATATGATAAATTATATGGTTTTAATTGCAAAACAATTAGGAACAGAAATTGTAGTAGAAGGTGTGGAAACAAAGGCACAAGCAGAATACATTAAGAAATTAGGTTGTGATATTATTCAAGGATATTATTATTCAAAACCAATTGAAAAAGCAGAAATGGAAAAATATTTTATAAAAAATAATGAGTCTTTAGTTTAATCTTAAAATGAAAGTATAAAATAAAGTAAGTTACCAATAACTTTACTTGACAAAGTCTATACAAATGAATTTTACTCTCGAACATTAATATAATATTTATAAAAGTTCCAAAGTCTTTTATTTTAGTAACTTTGGAACTTTTTATAAATTAGTATTAATTATAAATTATTTATTACAGCCACAATCATTGTTATTTGGCTTTTTGCAACCACAGTCTTTATCTGGTTTATTGTTATTTGGCCTATTGTTGTTTGGCCTGTTCTCTCCTATTGGTCTATTACAACCACAATCATTGTTTTGGTTTCCTAAAACATTATTCATATTAGGCATATTATTCATATAAAATTTTCTTTCAGCCAGCTTTTCTTCAACTGTCCTTAATGCTTCACCAAATCTCTGGAAGTGAACGACCTCACGTTGTCTCAAATATTTTAAAACATCAATAACATCGGGGTCATCTGCTAAATCAATTAAATATTCATAAGTTGAACGTGCCTTTTGCTCTGCTGCCATATCTTCATAAAGATCTGTTCTTGGATCTCCTTTTACTTGAATATATGCTGCTGTAAATGGATTCCCAGCGGCACTTTGTGGATATACACTAATTCCATGTGGTATTGATGTGT
>CAYNYD010000040.1:0-11107 GCA_964401375.1 uncultured Eubacteriales bacterium
TAAAGAGCAGTATTTAAATTTAGTTGATAAAATTAGGAGTAAAATACCAGATGCTACATTTACTACAGATATAATTGTTGGTTTTCCTGGAGAAACAGAAGAAGACTTTAATGATACTTTAGATGTTGTAAATAAAGTGAAATTTGAGCAGATTTTTATGTTTATATATTCAGTTAGAAAAGGAACAAGAGCAGAAACAATGCCAAATCATATTCCTGATGATATTAAATCTGAAAGATTTGGGAGGCTCAAAGAATTAGCTGATAGGATAACTGAAGAAGAAAATATTAAATATGTCGGCACTATTCAAAATGTGTTGGTTGAGGGAATTAGTAAGACAAATGAAAATATGTTAACTGGTAGAACGAGAAGTAATAAGGTTGTTAATTTTAAAGGTAATAAGGATTTAATTGGAAAAGAAACTAATGTAAAGATTATTTCTCAACATATTTGGTATTTAAAAGGAGAAGTTGTATAGCTTTTTAGTAAAATTAACTTGTACTAATGTTGATGAAAAGCAATAAGTTGTTGGCTTTTGATAATTCTAATTGTACTACTTGACTTTTAATAAGCATGATTGTATAATATCAATGTTGCTCAGAGATTTTTTAACCAAATACTAATGTAGGAGGTGGAATTATGAATTTTAAGGAATTCCTTGGAAGGAACGAGCAGAAACCTGTTCAGGTAAATGTAATTTGGAGTGACGATTATGTAACTGAACAAGTTTCAAAACTTACTTTAGGGGAGTACAGAGATCCTGAAAAATTTCAATTTTGCCTTGAACATGTTTTAACAGAACTATGTCATGTTTATTACACATCTAAACCAGCTGAAGAAAAACGTTTTGAAGAATTAATTAAAAAATGCACTTGCAAAGAACGGCTAATTAATATTATGAAAGATTTTACAATTAGGGCTATACAACGTTATTTATGTATTTTTCGAGGAAATAGTGATAAAGATAGGAATATTTTTTCTAATATTTTAGCTGCACTTTATGTTCTTATAAGTGCTTTTGGTGAAGATTATAAGTTTTCTTATGAAGATATTATAAACTTAGTTATTAATCATAAATATTTATATGGAAATATTCCATGGAGTTTTAGACATTTTGAGGTTGTATTTGAATATATAAAAGGTAGATGTTACGATAATTTTTATGAAGTGCATATTGAAGATATTATTTCTTCTATTTGGAAAAATAATATGTTACGGTTTATTGGAAATGCTTCCGAGGGAGATATCGAGTATTTTAAGTATGCAATAGATTGGAAACTTACGTCTATTGATTGGAAATATTATTTTCATCACGAAGCTAGAATTTTTTCTGATGTTTGGGCAACATACGATTACAATCCCATCTGGGTGGCAAAATGCATATCTGTATGTTTCCCCGAGTATACAGCTGATGTATATAAATTTGTTTTGCTCATTTTTATTAATAATCCCGACAAATATGTTTTAGCCCTTGGGACAAGAGAAGAAATGGACGAAGAACATAGTTGTATTCATAAATATGGTTATAATAGTCATTATGATTACTATAATGATAAAGATAATGATGATGATAAAAAATTAGATGATACTGATGTTTTGTGCACAGAGTGTTGTGCTGGAGATAAATGTGAGGAAAATACTACAGAGGCTACATTTTGTTATTTTGCAAAACGTGATTTTATATGGACGTTTGAAAAACTTCTTGAAATCATGTCAGATTTAAATAAATACTTAGGTATTGAGTTTGCTATTGGTGATTATTGGAAGGATATTTTAAATACTGCTTATAATTATACTGATGGTTCAACACTTACTTTTGTTGCTGAAGTGCTTGAAAGAACGTTTCATGTTCCGAATGATATGATTGAAAATTATATTGCTACTACCACTTACGAAAAGATTCGTGATTGGAATGTGTGGGCACGTATTAGCAGTGATGATGTTGAGAAGAACAAAAAAAATGAACATAAACTTTGTATTGATATTTTAAATTATGATGTTGTGCCTGAAGCTTCTTTCCAGCTTGTTAAGTTACTTTCAAATCCGATTGTTTTTAAAATTGTGGATATGGAGAATCCTCATATTGTTTCGTCTTTTAATGTTTAAGAATTAAATAGGTGTTATGGAATAAAACATAACACCTATTTTTGTGTGGTCAATCCTCATTTGTATTGACCAATTACATATTTTAGGGTAAAATATACCTATAGAAAGGTTGTGAATTATGATAAATATTAAATACAAAAATGACACATATGAAGTTGAAGAGGGAATAAAGGCTTTAGATTTTATAAAAGATACATTAAAAATTCCATTAGACAGTGTTATGGCTTGTAAAATTTCAAATGAAGTAAAATCATTAGATGATGCAGTTTTAAAAAGAGACTGCACATTTGAACTTATTGATTATACCATGGCAGATGGAAGCAGGATATATGTTAGAGGTCTTACTTTTATAATGTTGAAGGCTTTTGAAGAGGTTTATCCGGATATAAAAATAATAGTTAATTATTCTCTTGGCCATTCTATCTTTTGTGAAGCTGACAATAACACTAAAATCACAGAAGATATGTTAAAAAAAGTAGAAAATAGAATGAAAGAAATTATTTCAGAAGATATTCATTTTGAAAAGAAAGTTTTATCTATTGAAGAAGCTAAAGCTTTTTACGAAAAAAATGGTAGGCAAGATAAACTTGGAATTATTGAAAATAGGATGAAATCTTATGTCTCTGTATATGCTTGTGGTGATACAATAAATTATTTTTATGGTGTAATGCCTATATCTACAGGACAAATAAAATACTTTGATATTTTACCTTATGAAAATGGATTTATTGTTGTTTATCCAAGAAGAAGTAATCCTACTAAAGTTGAGAAGATAATTGAAACAAAAAAATTATATAATACTTTTGATGAATATGATAAATTGCATAAAATATTGAATGTTTCAAATGTAGCAGAATTGAATGCATGGATTAAGTCTGGAAAAATAGCAGATTTAATAAGAATTTCTGAAGCTTTGCATGAAAAGAAAA
Source organism: uncultured Eubacteriales bacterium (assembly GCA_964401375.1). Classification (GTDB taxonomy): domain Bacteria; phylum Bacillota; class Clostridia; order TANB77; family UBA1234; genus UBA1234. The sequence continues at coordinate 3,036 of CAYNYD010000040.1, forward strand.
TTGCTAATATTGCAGATATGATTGCTAGTGATAAAGAAAAGAAAATTGTTTTAATTGCAGGTCCTTCTTCATCAGGTAAAACAACTTTTGCTCAAAGGCTTGGAATTCAATTAAGAGTTAATGGTATTGAGGCAGTTACTTTATCTATGGATAATTATTTTGTAGATAGAGAAAATAATCCAAAAGATAAAGATGGGAATTATGATTTTGAATGTTTAGAAGCAATTGATGTGGAATTATTCAATGATCAGTTAACACGACTTCTAGCAGGAGAAGAAGTTGATCTTCCTATTTTCGATTTTACATCTGGTCATAAGCATTATCCTGGTCATAAAGCTAAATTAAAAGAGAATCAGGTTTTAGTTATTGAGGGTATTCATGGATTAAATGAAAAATTGACTGCAGCAATACCACGTTCTAAAAAATTTAAAATTTATATAAGTGCTTTAACGGCTCTTAACATAGATGATTATAATAGAATTTCAACGACTGATTCAAGGTTACTAAGAAGAATGCTTAGAGATAGTAAATTTCGTTCTCATCCTGCGATTGCTACTTTAAAAATGTGGCCTTCTGTTAGAAGAGGAGAAGAAAAATATATTTTCCCATTTCAAGAAGAAGCAGATGTAATGTTTAATTCTTCTTTAGTATATGAGATTTCGATTTTAAAAACATATGTAGAACCACTTTTAGCTGCTGTTGATAGAAATGAACCAGAATTTTCTGAGGCTAAGAGATTGTATGAATTTTTAAGTTATTTTCTTCCTATTGAAAAAGATGATGTTCCAATAAATTCAATTCTTCGTGAATTTATTGGTGGAGGTTGTTTCTATAGATAAGCTAGTTGATAAAAGGGTGTGTTGACTTTTAATGGGAAATTTTAAAAAAATTGATGAAGGATTTATTTGTGAAAATTGTGGAGAAAAAGTTTTACCTTTGGGATATACTTCAAGAGATCATTGTAATAAATGTTTGTGTTCTAAACATATTGACAAAAATCCGGGAGATAGATTAGAAGAATGTAAAGGAAAATTAATTCCAATTGGCATAGAAAATAACTCAAAAAAAGGATATGTTATAGTTTATAAGTGTGAAAAATGTGGAAAAATAAGAAAAAATATTATTGCAAAAGATGATAATATGAGTTTAATTATAAAGTTAAGTGCTAATCCTATTACTAAATGATTTATGTATATAGGCAAAAGGATAAGCAATAAAAAAGATAGCATAACTTTTCATATATAAATGTAATAATATAATTCTTTAGTGAATATTTTATTCCTAAAGGAGGAGTTTGTATATGAAAGGTAAATTAGTATGGCTTGTAATTATTTTTATTATAATTGCAATAATTTTCTCTATAGTAGGTAATAAAAGTGTTGAAGTTGAAGACTTTAAACCATTAGAAATTAATGTTGGAGATGAATTTACATATATAGATTATGGAACTACAATGTATGTACTTAATTATTTAATGGAAGATGTAACAGGGGATAATACAAAAGATATGATTATAGCTATAGGCGAAAAAGATAGTATAGATTCAGTTAGTGCTAAGAACATTGATGCTGTGATTTATGAACCTAATGAAAATAAATTTTATAATTTAAAATTAAAAAAATTTGACGGAGAAGCTCCTAAAATTGATTTATATGATTTAACAGGAGATGGCATTTTAGATATTGCTTTAATGGTTAATGATGAAAATGGAAACATCATGATAAGGGTTATTTCAAAACAAAATAATGAGTTTAAAGAAATATTAAAGAGTAGGGATAATAAAGGGATTGTTTTCACAGGTAATTTTGTAGATGGATTTAAAGTATATTTAAAATGTTCAAAGTATAATAAAGAAGTTAATTTAGATTTGCAAGATAGGAAGCAAAATTATATAACTAAATTATTTTTTGATGATGCAGGAAGATTATTAAAATCTGATGCTAAAGTTACAACAACATCTTTTTGCAAAATTGAATTTGTACAATTAGATGGCTATTATGGAATTCAAACTTCACAAAGAATTATTGGTTTTGATAAAGATGATTTGTTAGATGAAATAACAGTAATTTGGAAATATGAAAATGGAAAATGGAATGTAAAGGAAGCTAAAGGAAATTTAGTAGGAAATTTGCTTTATTAATGGAAAAATCCACTTTACCACTCTATATGTCTTGTACTGATGTATAGAGTGGATTTTTGTATTTATTTTTAAATTATCATACAAAATTGAATGATATTAAAAAATGTTGAAAGTGCAAAATTGTTAAACTGATTTTGAATTTTTTATTGACAAAAGTATAAAAATATAAGATAATTAAAAAGGTTTTAATGGCTTATTTTTACTAATTAAGCCATAATTTAGCAGAAAAAGGAAAGGATTGATATTAAATGGCAAATAATGAAGAACAAAATTTTGCAGAGTTGTATGAAAACTCACTTAAAAAATTAGAGGAAGGAACTGTTGTGGAAGGTACTGTCGTAGATATCGTTGGTGATGATATTTTTGTCGACTTAGGATATAAAGCAGATGGCATTATTCCAAAAGATGAATTTTCTTATGGAGATGAAGTCCCATCTTCAAAATACAAAGTTGGTGATTCTATTACAGCTTATATTTTGAAAATGAATAATGGCCAAGGAAATATTTTGCTTTCAACAAAAAGATTACAAAGGAAGAAGTTGCAAGAAGAATTTGAAGTTGCAGTTAAGGCAGATAAAGCAATTGAAGCAAAAGTAATAGATGTTGTAAAGGGTGGAGTCATTGCTGAAAATGGTGCTACAAAAATATTTATTCCACAGGGACAACTTGCAACAAAAGTTGAAGATTTAAACGAGTATAGAGGGAAAAATTTAGTAATAAAAATTATTGAATATAATCCTGAAAAGAGGAAGATAGTTGGTTCTGAAAAGAAAGTAGTAAAAGAGCTTAGAGATTTAAAACAAGCTCAAACATGGGCAACCATTGAAGTTGGTGATGTTATTAAAGGAGTAGTTAGACAATTAACTGATTATGGTGCTTTTGTTGACATTGGTGGTGTTGACGGATTATTACACATTTCAGAGATTTCTTGGAAATTAATTAAACATCCTTCAGATGTATTAAAAGTTGGACAAGAGATTGAAGTTAAAGTTCTTAGTGTAGATAAAGAAAAAAAGAAGATTTCTTTAGGATATAGGAAACCAGAAGATAATCCTTGGGCTAATGTTACTTTGCAAGTTGGCGATATTGTTGAAGCTACAGTAACTAGCATGAAACCATTCGGAGCATTTGTAGAGATGGATAATGGATTAGAAGGTTTAGTTCATATTTCAAATATTACACAAAGAAGAATTTCAAAACCACAGGATGTTTTGGAGCTTGGAGAGAGAATTACAGCAAAAGTTCAAGAAATAGACTTAGATAAAAAGAGAATTGAATTATCAATTAGAGAGCTTGAAGGTATGAACAGTGGAGAGAATGAAGCTAATACTGAAACAAAATAAAAATTATTTTATATTAGCGGGCCTTAAAAACCCGCTAATATACTGATTAAAAATCAAATTATGTAAATAGTAGAAAAGGGGAATTTATAATGGAAATTAGAAATGTTGCAATTATTGCTCATGTTGATCATGGTAAAACAACTTTAGTTGATGCTTTACTTAAACAATCTGGGACTTTTAGAGAAAATGAGCATGTAGATGAAAGAGTTATGGATTCTAATGATTTAGAAAAAGAAAGAGGAATTACAATTCTTGCTAAAAATACATCAGTTAGGTATGGTAACTATAAAATTAATATCATTGATACTCCTGGTCATGCTGATTTTGGTGGAGAAGTTGAACGTGTTTTGAAAATGGTTGATGGTGTAGTTTTACTTGTTGATGCATTTGAAGGTGTTATGCCTCAAACACGTTTTGTTTTAAGAAAAGCTTTAGCTCTTAATTTGAAGCCTATTGTTGTACTAAACAAAATTGATAGACCTGGTGCTAGACCTAATGAAGTTGTTGATGAAGTTATTGACTTATTCTTTGAGCTTGCAGCAAATGATGACCAATTAGGATTCCCTGTTATATATGCATCTGGAAAGCAAGGAACTGCATCACTAGATTTAAATACTCCTGGAACAGATATGAAGCCAGTTTTTGATACAATTATAAAATTTGTAGGTGCTCCAAAAGTTCATCCAGAAAAACCAATGCAAATGCTTGTTTCAAGTATAGATTATGATAATTATGTTGGTAGAATTGCAATAGGAAGGCTTGAAAGTGGTTCTATATCACAAGGCCAACCTGTAGCAGTATGCAGAAAAGATGGAACAATTCAGCAAACTAAAATAGGAAAGTTATATACGTATCAAGGGCTAAAGAGATTAGAGATAGAAAAAGCTGAAGCAGGAGATATTATAGCTGCTGTTGGAATTCCAGATATTAATATAGGTGAAACTATTGCTGATCCTAATAATCCAGAAGCTATACCTTTTGTAGACATAGATGAACCAACTCTTTCAATGACTTTTAGTGTTAATAATGGTCCATTTGCAGGTAGAGAGGGACAATTTGTTACATCTAGGCATTTAAAAGATAGATTGATGAAAGAACTTGAATCAAATGTTAGTTTAAGAGTTGAAGAAACAGATTCGACAGATAGTTTTAAAGTATCTGGTAGAGGTGAGCTTCATTTATCTGTTTTGATTGAAACTATGAGAAGAGAAGGTTTTGAATTTATGGTTTCTAGACCTTCTGTTATATACAAAGAAATTGATGGCGTAAAATGTGAGCCAATTGAAGAGCTTATAATTGATGTGCCAGATGAATTTACTGGAAGTGTTATTGAAAAACTTGGCACTAGAAAAGCTGAAATGACTAATATGATTGTTGGAGAAAGAGGATATACAAGGCTTGAATTTAAGATACCTGCAAGAGGATTGATTGGCTATAGAAATGAATTTATGACTGATACTAAAGGTAATGGAATTATGAATCACGTATTTTACGGATATGAACCATATAAAGGTGAAATATCGGCCAGAAATAAAGGTTCTCTTATTGCTTTTGAAACAGGTAAATCAGTTACTTATGGTTTGTTTAATGCACAAGAAAGAGGTACTTTATTCATTGGTCCAGGTGTTGATGTTTATCAAGGTATGATTATTGGTGAAAATCCTAGACCAGAAGATATGGAGGTTAATGTTTGTAAAGAAAAACATTTAACTAATACAAGAGCTTCAGGTAGTGATGATGCTTTAAGACTTACACCTCCAAGAGAACTTTCATTAGAGCAGGCTATTGAATATATTGGTGAAGATGAATTAGTTGAAGTTACTCCAAAAAATATTAGACTTAGAAAAAAGATATTAGATCCAACAGCAAGAATACGTTGGATGAGAGCGAATGGGTTATTATAAAATTTATTTTGAATTAAGAGACGTTAGATAAATTTCATTACTTTAAAAATTTTGTCTAATGTCTTTTGATTTAATGAGAGAGTAAAACTTTGTTTTACTTTAGTGAAAGGAGTAGAGAAATTGAAATTATCAGATTTTTATTATGATTTGCCAGAGGAGTTAATTGCTCAAACTCCTATTGAAAAAAGAGATGAATCAAGACTATTGGTATTAGATAAAAAAACTGGAGAAATAGAACATAGAACTTTTAAGGATATTGTTTCCTTTCTTACTCCTAAAGATTGTTTGGTTTTGAATGAAACAAGGGTTATTCCTGCGAGAGTTTATGGTGTTAAAAAAGGTACTGATAGTAAAGTTGAAATATTACTTCTTAAAGATTTAGGAGATAAAAAATGGGAAGTTCTAGTTAAACCTGGAAAAAAATGCAGAATAGGTGCAGAATTAGACTTTAAATCAGAAGAGAATGGAGAAATATTATTAACTGCGAGAGTTTTAGATGTGCTTGAAGATGGCAATAGGGTAGTAAAGCTTGAATATAATGGAATTTTAAATGAAATTTTAGATAGAATTGGTGTAATGCCATTACCACCATATATTCATGAAAAGCTTAAAGATAAAGAAAGATATCAAACGGTTTATAATAAAAAACCTGGTTCTAGTGCAGCACCAACAGCAGGACTTCATTTTACAAATGAACTTTTAAAACAGATAGAAGAAATGGGTGTTAGAATTGCCAAAGTTGATTTGCACGTTGGGCTTGGAACATTTAGACCTGTAAAAGAAGAAAATATTGAAGATCATAAAATGCATTCAGAATATTTTGAAATAGATCAAACAGCCTGTGATATAATAAATGAAACTAAAGCAAATGGTGGAAAGGTTTTTTGCGTTGGAACAACATCATGTCGAACGGTTGAGAGTGTTGCAGATGAAAATGGCTTTTTAAAACCTCAAAAAGGAAATACGGAAATTTTTATTTATCCAGGATATAAATTTAAAGTTTTAGATTGTTTAATAACTAATTTTCACTTACCAGAAAGTACACTTTTAATGCTTGTTTCAGCACTGGCCAGTAGAGAGATGATTCTTGATGCATACAAAATAGCAGTTGAAAAAAAATATAGATTTTTTAGTTTTGGAGATGCAATGTTAATCAAATAAAAGTTGCAGGCAAAATGAGAAAGGAATGAATTTTTTTATGGAGCAACCCATTAGGTATGAATTAATTAAAAAAGATAAAAAAACTGGAGCTAGAAGAGGTAGAATTTATACTCCTCATGGCATTATTGAAACTCCAGTTTTTATGCCTGTTGGCACACAGGCTACTGTTAAAGCAATGACACCTGATGAGCTTAAAAATATGGTTGATGCTAAGATTATTTTAGGAAATACATATCATTTGTATTTAAGACCTGGTGATGAACTTATTCGAGATGCAGGTGGTCTTCATAAATTTATGAATTGGGATAGAGCTATTTTAACGGACAGTGGTGGATTTCAAGTGTTTAGTTTAAGTGATCTAAGAAATATTACAGAAGAGGGTGTTGGTTTTAAATCTCATCTTGATGGTTCAAGTCATTTCATTTCACCAGAAAAATCTATTTCTATTCAAAATAATTTAGGTTCTGATATAATGATGTGTTTTGATGAATGCGTTCCATATCCTGCAGATTATGAATATACTAAGTCTTCTATGGAAAGAACTACACGTTGGGCAAAACGTTGTAAGGAGGCTCATAAAAATATAGATAGGCAAGGTTTGTTTGGAATAGTACAAGGTGGTATGTATAAAGATTTGCGTGAAGAAAGTGCTAAGAGACTTGTTGAATTAGATTTTCTAGGATATGCAGTTGGACGGATTAAGTGTTGGAGAACCATCAGAACTTATGTATGATGTTTTAGCATTTACAACTCCTTTTTTACCTGAAAATAAACCAAGATATTTGATGGGTGTTGGTACTCCAGATTATCTTATTGAGGCTGTACTTCGTGGAATTGATATGTGTGATTGTGTGCTTCCTACAAGAATTGCTAGAAATGGAACAGCATTAACAGCAAATGGTAAAGTGGTTGTTAGAAATGCTACCTATGAAAGAGACTTTACTCCTTTGGATCCTGAATGTGATTGTTATACTTGTAAAAACTACACAAGAGCTTATATAAGACATTTAATTAAATGTGGGGAAATTTTAGGGGCAAGACTTCTTTCCATTCACAATTTGAGATTTTTGGTAAGACTTATGGAAAATGTAAGAAAAGCTATTGAAGATGATAGATTAACTGAGTTTAAAGATGAATTTTATAGTAAATACTATAAATAGAAAGCATTATATATAGGTAAAGTTTTTAAATATAATTAAAATTGCTGTTTGTATTTCTTAAGTTGTTAAGAGATTAAAAAATACTTCTAAAGGTTCATGTTATGATAGCATGACCTTTATTTTTATATAAAATATTTGAGGACAAAACAATTAATAGAATTGACGGAAAAATTTTTATGAAGAACACTTGTAATTTATACTTTTATATGATATAAATTACTTATTCTAAAATCTAGCGTTCGCTAGGAGGATTTCCAAAAATAATCAAAAAAAATAAAATTAAATTTTTCACATACTAGAAAAAAGAGAAAGGAAGATGTATAATTGAATAAAGATGAAATTAAAAATTTATTAACACCAAAGA
>CAYNYD010000041.1:0-11071 GCA_964401375.1 uncultured Eubacteriales bacterium
TTGTTTTGGTAATAATAAATTAAGCATATTATTAAAAAGAGGTTGTTATATGATTAGTACACTTTTGTTTTTTTTATTTTCTTTTTTAATTTTGTTTAATGTTATTTTATTTAAAAAGATTTTTGTAAAAGGTGAAATATTTGACATTATGCAAGCAAATCCTAAACCTGGGAGCAAATTAGATAGATATTTAACAGAAGTAAAAGAAGCTATAATTTATATAAATTCTTTACCATATGATTGGGTAGCTATTAAAAGTTTTGATAATTTAGAATTAAAGGCAAGGCTATTTTTGAATGGTCATTCTTCCAAAATTATAATTTTATTTCATGGATATAGATCTATTGCTGAAAATGATTTTGCTCCTATTTTTAAATTTTACTATGAGTTAGGTTATAACATTTTATTGGTAGATCAGAGAAGTCATGGAAAGAGTGAAGGAAAGTTTATAACTTTTGGTACAAAAGAAAGATATGATTGTTTAAAGTGGTGTGAGTATGTTTGTGAAAATTTTAAATATATTGATACAATTATTTTAGGTGGTATGTCAATGGGCTCAACTACTATATTGCTTGCTACAGAGCTTAACCTCCCTCTAAAAGTAAAAGGTATAATTGCAGATTGTGGATTTACTTCAGCAAAAGATATTATTTCTAAAGTTGTTAATCAAAAATACAGTATTAGTCCAGAAGTATTAATGCCAACTATAAATATTCTTTGTAAAAGCATTGCAAAATTTAATATATATGAATGTTCTACGAAAAAAGCTTTAGAAAATAATAAGTTACCAATTTTATTTATACATGGAACAAGTGATGATTTTGTACCAAGCAAAATGTCAATGGAAAATTTTGAAATATGTAAGTCGAGAAAAAAATTAGTATTAGTTGATTGTGTTAATCATGGCTTGTCTTATTTGACAGATAAAACAAGAGTTCAAAATGAAGTTAAAAGTTTTTTGAAAGAAGTTGAAGCGTAAAATTATTTTATGCTTTTTTCATTCTTCGTCAAACTTTTTAAAAAAATTTTTTTATAATGTGTATAAAAATATACAAAGGAGGAAATAATATATGTTTGTAAATTATGAAATAAATGAAAAAGTACTCGAAGTTATATTTGAGGAGGAGATTGATCATCATTCATGTACGAAATTAGCAATATTGATAGATGATAATATAAAAAAATTTATGCCTCAAACGGTACTTTTTAATTTTGAAAAAGTTTCATTTATGGATAGTTCTGGTATAGGTATGTTATTACGGAAGATATAGGAAGTTAATAAGACTTGGAGGCAAGGCAGAAATGATTAATTTGAGTAATGATTTAAGACGAATTTTTGAAATGTCGGGGATTTTAAAGATAATACCAATTAGAGAGGAGATAAAGAGCAATGGATAATGAAATGAAATTAGAAATTAAAAGTAAATCTTCAAATGAAGCTTTCGCTAGGGTAACAGTAGCAGCATTTGCTTCACAGCTAGATCCGACTTTTGAGGAACTGGCAGATATAAAAACTGCTGTTTCAGAAGCAGTAACTAATTCTATTATTCATGGATATGATAATAAAGATGGTGTTATACATATTAATTGCAAATTACATGATAAGGTAATTGAAATTGAAGTTATTGATTATGGAAAAGGAATCGAAAATATTGAAATGGCTAGACAAGCATTATATACATCGAAACCAGAATTAGATCGTTCTGGAATGGGATTTACAATTATGGAAAGCTTTATGGATGAGATGAAAGTGGAATCTATTTTAGGAATGGGAACTAAAGTATTTATGAAAAAGAAAATAGGGGAGGCACTATGAATGAATTAATCCAAGAAGCACAATCTGGTAACAAAGAAGCAATGGCAACACTTGTTGAAGAAAATGCACGGATTAATTTGGAGTATTGTTAGAAGGTTTAGTAATAGAAATTATGAATTAGAAGACTTATTTCAGCTAGGTTCAATAGGTTTTATAAAGGCTGTCAAAGGATTTGACGTAAATTTTGAAACAAAATTATCTACTTATGCTGTGCCTTTAATAATAGGTGAAATAAAAAGGTTTTTAAGAGATAATGGACCTATAAAAGTAAGTCGTTCTTTAAAAGAGCTAGCATTTAAAATTAGGGAATTTCAAGAAAAAAATATGAGAGAAAAAGGGGTAGAATTATCTTTAGAAGAATTAAGCAAGATGTTAAATGTTGATAAAGAAGATATTATTCTATCTCTTGATGCGACTTCTTATGTAGATTCAATTGATAGAAGTATAGGTGAAGATGATTATACTATTGCAGATAAAATTGCTTCAGATAAAGATGAATATGAAACTGTTGTGAATGAAATTACCTTAAATAAAGCTATGAATATATTAGATGAAAAAGAGAAAAAAATAATTTTTTATAGATACTTTAGGGATATGACTCAAAAGTCTATAGCTAAACTATTTGGTACATCTCAAGTTCAAATTTCTAGAATTGAAAAGAGAGCATTAAAAAAAATGCATGACAAAATGAATATATAATTGTATAATAGAACTTGAGGGGGAGATAAATATGAAAGATAAAGTTATGAAAATAATCTCAATAGTAGTTTTATGCAGTTTTATTGTACCAATAGTTTTTTTGACTATTAAAATAATTTTTCCTGATGCGTGGTCTAGTGATGGAGTTAGAACTCAAAGCGACTATATTTTAATGCTTGTTCAATGTATTTTAGGAGTTGTTGTATTATTATTTCCTAATGTTTTCCAAAAGAATAAAAAAATTGAAATACCAAATAATTTATATTTTTTATATATTATATTCTTGTATTGTGCTATTTTTTTAGGCGAAGTAAGAAGTTTTTATTATACAATACCACATTGGGATACAATTTTGCATGCATTTAGTGGAGCAATGATTGCAGCTTTAGGTTTTTCATTTATATCACTTTTAAATAATGATGAATCTATGCATTTAAAATTAACCCCTTTCTTTGTTGCTTTTTTTGCATTTACTTTTGCAATTACATTAGGAGTTTTTTGGGAGATTTACGAGTTTACTCTTGATGGATTACTTGGACTTAATATGCAAAAATTTGCATTGGAAGGTGGCGAATTACTTGCTCGGAAGAGAAGCACTTTATGATACAATGGAAGATTTAATTGTAGATGGTGCAGGTGCACTAATAATGTGTATAATTGGTTATATATCTCTTAAGTGCAACAAAGGTTGGGTCGAAAAACTTATGATAAAAAAAGGAAAAAATAAAGCTTAGTTCTTAAATACATATTTTAAATAAAAATTATATTTTGCTTTTTAGTGAAATATAATTTTTTTGTTCTAAAAAAGACAACCCCTGAATATATATATTGTATAGAGGAGGTTAAATAATATGGTATATGAGGAAAATAAAGTTAATAAGATGCAAAATATTATTTTAGAAAACAGAAATAAGTTACATTTAAGTGGAGTTCTTGATGTTTTAAATTTTGATGAAGAGATAATTACAGTTGATACAGAGCTTGGCATATTAATTATTAAAGGTTCAGATTTGAGACTAAATAAATTTAATTTGGATAATGAAGAGTTAAGTGTAGATGGAGAGGTTACATCTATGAGTTATGATGATAAAGATTCTTCAAATAAAAAGGGTGAAGGCATATTTACAAAAATTTTTAAATAATTAGGAGGCTAATTATGTTAGTGGAACAAGTATATGTTTTTTTGTGGTCAATTGTAACTGGAGTCTTTTTAGGTTTATTATTTGATTTGTTTAGAGCATTTAGACATGAAGGAATAAAAGATATTTGGGTATATATACAGGATATTATTTTTTGGATTGTTACAGCAATAATAATTATTGTTAGTGCATTTTTCATAAATCAAGGAGAGCTAAGAGGATATATGCTTATTGGATATCTTTTAGGTGCAGGTTTTTATATGCTATTATTTAGTAAATTTATTTTAAAATTTCTAGGTTTTATATTTGATAATATACATAATGCTATAAATTTTTGCATACAAAAATTAAAAAAATGTTTTAACTTTACCACTAGAAAGAAAAAAATGGAAATTAAGCAGGAAAATTAAAAGTTTTGTTGAAATTTATTAATAGATGGGTGTTTAAACAAAAGATAAGTGGTGAAAATTGTATGAAAATATTGAAAAAGTTATTAGTTACTTTAATAGTAACTTTTAGTTTTATATGGATGGGTTACAAATTAATTGATCAGCAATCTAAATTGAATAGTTTAAATAGTGAAATAGCTTATTATAGTAGAGAAATTGAAGAAGAAAACCTTAGAACAGAGAATCTAAATGATATGATTTCTTCAATGTCAACTGATGAATATATGGAAGAGGTGGCACGTGATCAATTAGGTCTTGTTATGCCATCAGAAATTATTTTTATGGATGCAAACTTGTAAAATGTTTATTTTAATATTCCTTATAAAAAAGTCAATGATTTAATCATTGATTTTTTTAATAGTAAATTGTAAGTGTATAAAACTGGTATTGACTTATGGTAAAAAATATTATAAAATAGAGTGGAGAAAAATTTGGGAGGAATTAATTTTATGTCAGTAAATGTTGGAGAAATTGTGGAAGGCACAGTAACTGATATTATGAACTATGGTGTTTTTGTAAAGTTAGATGGTGGTAAAAATGGATTAGTCCACATTTCAGAAATATCAAAGGACTATGTTTCTAATATTCATGATGTACTTAAATCTGGAGATAAGGTCAAAGTCAAAGTATTATCAATAGATGAAAAAGGAAAGATTGCCTTATCAATGAAAAGAGCAATAATAGATGATAGTGAGTCTTTAAAAGAGGAAGTAGTTAATTTGTCATTAGATGATATGCTATCTAAATTTTTAAAAGATAGTGATGAGAGACAATTAGACTTAAAGAGAAACTTTGAAGCAAAAAGGAAAGTATCTAGAAAAAGGGCATAATTCTTAAATTTTATAATGGGCGAAAGTGTATTCGCCCATTATATATCTAAAATTCTTTATTAAAATCCAAGCAAATATGTAATTAGGTGGGTTAATACAAAGAAAGTAATAATATTAATTATATAGAATAGGAGAGTTTAATATGGGAGAGGAACTAAAATCACTTACTCTTGTGGATTTGCATGATTTAGCTAAACAGAAAGGTATTAAGGGAACTAGCAAAATGAACAAGGAAGAGTTAATAAGTAAAATTATGGAAATTACTGAATCTAAAACAGAGAAGATAGAAAATGAAGAAAAAATAGAAAAAGTAGAAAAAAATACTAATCCTCAAACTAGCTTTGATGATGCAATTGAAGTAGAAGGTGTTCTTGAAGTTTTACCAGATGGATTTGGATTTTTGAGAGGAAATAATTATCTTTCTACACCAAAAGATATATATGTATCTCCAGTTCAGATTAAAAGATTTAGACTAGATACGGGAGATAAATTAAAAGGATTTAGTAAAACACCTAAAGAAGGTGAAAAATTTCCAGCTTTGATATATGTTAGTAGTGTTAATGGAGACAAACCGGAAATTGCAATGAAAAGAAAAAATTTTGATGATTTAACACCTATTTATCCTAATAAAAGAATACATTTAGAAACTATAAGTACAGAGTATGCTACAAGAATAATCGACCTAATTGCACCTATAGGTTTTGGGCAAAGAGGAATGATTGTTGCTCCACCTAAAGTAGGAAAAACAACAATATTAAAGAAATTAGCTAATAGCATAACTAAAAATCACCCAGAAGTAGAATTAATAGTGTTATTAATTGATGAAAGACCCGAAGAAGTTACCGATATGAAACGCTCTATTGATGGAGATGTTATATATTCTACTTTTGATGAATTACCAGAACATCATGTAAAAGTGGCAGAAATTGTATTAGAAAGAGCCAAGAGACTTGTAGAACAGAAAAAAGATGTTGTTGTTTTATTAGATAGCATTACTAGACTTGCAAGGGCATATAATTTAACAATTCCTTCTTCAGGAAGAACTTTATCAGGTGGCTTTGACCCTGCTGCACTTCACAAACCAAAGAGATTTTTTGGTGCTGCAAGAAATATTGAAGAGGGTGGAAGTTTAACAATTTTAGCTACTGCTTTAATTGAAACTGGTAGCAGAATGGATGAGGTAATTTTTGAAGAATTTAAAGGTACAGGTAATATGGAAGTGTATCTAGATAGAAAATTGTCTGAAAAACGTGTATTTCCTGCTATTGATATTAATAAATCAGGTACTCGTAGAGAAGAACTTCTTTTGAATGATAGAGAGTATGATACAGTTTCAAAAATACGTAGTGCTTTAAATGAAGGAAATCAAGCTAATATTACAGAAACTCTTATAAAACTTATTACTTCGACCACATCTAACGAGGAATTTATATCAAAATTTAGATTAGTAGGTAATAATTTGGGAAGGTAAGCAATTGACTTACGAAGAAAAATATGGTATTATGTTTAGGTAAGTAAAATTTTTTTATATATAACCGACTGAATTGAGGAGGAATTGATATGGCAAGACAGATTAAGGACTTTAATCGTCGGATGATTTTAGAGCTAGCAAAAGAATATGCAAATTCTTCGGCTGAATTTTCAAGGAGTTTCTTTTGCAAGAAGGAGGACATCTCTCAAGGCACATTTTATCGGATCTTGCATAAAGCAATAGAAGAATGGATTGTTGATGAAGAAACTGCCCGTAAAATTGCGTGGAAGTCGGAACAAAATGCTTCTCAAGGTTCTGAATCAAAAGCTGGTGGGATTCAATCCAGACATGCTTATGAGGAAAGCTTTCGGAAACGTGATGAGTTTGATATTTCTCGTTCTACTGCAAAGAAATATGCTGAAATGTATGCATATTCTGATCTTTTACAAACTCCGTTTAAAATTTCAGAAGTTATGCCTACACCTTTCTTTAATGCGTTAATGAAAAAAGCGATTGTAGAAAATATTGTTTCAGATGAAATTGTTAAAAAGCTTAAAATAAAGGCAATGAGAAGCAATAATTCTACTATAGCTTACAATTTTTTTGAAGAACTTGAGGAACAAAGAAGAGAGTTTAAGGAAAATAAAAAAACAAAGAAGCAGGACACGGACGAGCAGAAGAAAGTGCAAAAAGATTATGCTCAAATGAATAAGGAAAATTATGGAATTCCTGACGAAATGGAAGAATATATAGATTCCATGAAAGATAATTGAATATGAATGGCCCAGATTAGAATAAAAGCTAGTCTTGGGCCTTTTTTGGCAAAAGCATTATTTTTACTTGAAATTTGTAAAAAAATATGTTATTATATTTAAGCATGATAACTTAGGTAAATAAAAATTATATAGATATATTGTAAAAGAGAGGTGAAAGTAATGAAAGAAGGAATACATCCAGAATACAAAGAAGCTACAATAAAATGTGGCTGTGGTAATGTTATAAAAGTTGGTTCAACAAAAGAAAATATGACAGTTGAGGTTTGTTCAAAATGTCATCCATTTTATACTGGTAGTCAAAAATTCCAAGCAACAGGTGGTAGAGTTGAACAATTTAAGAAAAAATATGGTATAAAAGACTAAGAAAAAAAAGGTAGCTAGATTAATTAGCCACCTTTTTTCTGTATATTTGATTATTTTGGAAAAAATATGCTTAAGACAATTGTTAAATTATTTAATCACATTCATCATTTTCTTTATGAAATTCACAATCAACAAATGGATCATCAATCATTGTTTTGGCATCAAATTCAATTGGAATTTCAACTTTCATTTTTTGAACAATAGTAAATTCGCAAACGCCATTTTCTGAACCTTTGCAACAATTATTTCCGTGCTTTGGTGTAATTATAGGTTTACCGCAAGTTTCTGTTTTTATAGGTTTTACGTCTATACATGGTGTTATAGTTACTGGTAGGCAGATTGTTATAAATTTTTCAATTAATTCTATACAATCTTTATCCAAATAAGGGCTATCTTCTTCAAACATTAATATGCCTCCTTTCAATATTTTAATATAGAATATGCATAAAGCTCGACTGTTGTTACAGAGGTATAAAATAGCTTTATGAATTTTATTACTATTACATTTTTAATTGATTTTTAATGTATAATTATATATAATTGAAATCGAGGTGAGTTTATGGAAAAGAAAATGACTTCAATAGGTGGACAGGCAATTATAGAAGGTGTCATGATGAGAGGCCCTAAAAAAATTGCAATGGCTGTAAGAAAACCAGATGGTGAAATCATCGTAGAAGAAAAAGAATCAAAAGGAATTGGAAAGTGGGCTAAAGTTCCACTTATTAGAGGGGTTATATCGTTTGTTAGTTCTATGGTTTTGGGTGTTCAGGCGATAATGTTTTCAGCTAAATTTTTTGATGTAGAAGATGAAAATGACAAAAAGGATAAAGAAGATAAACAAAAGAATGTAGATAAAGCTCAAAAAGATCAATCGAAAAAGAAAGATAAGAAAGCAGAAAAAGAAAAAAATAAATCATCTAAAGAAAAAGAAGGAAATGGTATGTCTGATGGTGCAATGTACTTTTCTGTTTTCATATCATTACTAATTGCAGTAGGATTATTTATGCTATTGCCTAATTTTATAGCTGGTTTAGTAGTTCCAGAAGGTCAGACTACTTTATATAATGTTGTTGAACATGTTGTAAAAATAGGATTATTTTTGACTTATTTGATATTAGTTTCTAGAATGAAAGATATTCAAAGATTATTTCAATATCATGGTGCTGAGCATAAAACAATTTTTTGTTATGAAAATGGTGAAGAATTAATACCTGAAAATGTGAAGAAATATTCAAGATTTCATCCAAGATGTGGAACTAGTTTCTTACTTTTTGTTATAATAATTAGTATTATATTTTTCTCATTTTTACCTAGATTTGAAAATGTATTTGCTAATATGGGCATAAGACTATTATTACTTCCGGTCGTAGCAGGTGTTTCTTATGAAATAATAAAATTTGCTGGTAGGAGTAAAAATAAATTTGTAATGCTTTTGAATAAACCTGGAATGTGGCTTCAAAGGTTAACTACTAGAGAACCCGATGAAAGTCAAATTGAAGTTGCGATTGCTTCATTAAAAGCAGTTATTCCTGAAAATGGAGAAGATGATAGATGGTAATTAAAGATGCATTAAAAGTAGCAAGAAATATGTTACTAGAAAGTAATTTGAAGTCAAAAGAAACACTTTCTAATCAGTTTGTCGGTGAATATAATATTGATCCAAGAGAAGCAAGGCTTCTCTTGGCTTATTCTATGGGTATTTTGCCAGATGATTTAATTAAATATAAAGAATGTTCTGATGAACAATATGATAGTTTTATTTCTAATATTACTAGAAGAATTAATGGTGAGCCTTATGCTTATATTGTTGGGTATAAGGAGTTTATGAAATTAAAATTTAATGTCAACAAGTATGTGCTAATTCCTAGAGAAGATACTGAAATTTTAGTGCAAGAAGCAATTAACTTAAATAGAAGCAATATTTTGGATATGTGTACTGGAAGTGGGTGCATTGCTATATCTCTTTATAAATATTTACATGATGATTGTTTTTCAAAAAATAGTAATAAAGGAGTTGAGCCTACTCAGAATTATATTAATGATATAATTGTTGATGCTGTAGATATTTCACAAGAAGCTTTAGAAGTGGCTAGGTCAAATGCTTTAATGCACAATGCAAAAGTAAATTTTATTCAATCAAATTTGTTTGAAAAAATTACTTCAAAATATGATTTAATTGTTTGTAATCCACCTTATATTAAAACTGAAGATATAGAAAAATTGCAAATTGAAGTAAAAAATGAACCTGTAATAGCATTAGATGGAGGACTTGATGGGCTTGATTTTTATAGGAAGATTTCAAAACAGGCAGTTGAGTTTTTAAATGAAAAAGGAATATTAATGTTTGAAATAGGGTTTGACGAAGCTGAAAATGTTTGCAAAATATTAAAAAAAGATGATTATATAAATACTAGAGTTATTAAAGATTTAAGTCTTAAAGATAGAGTGATTATTGCTGAAAAAAGATAAGTATAATAGAGATAGGAGGAAAAATAATGTCTTTTTCTTCAGAATTAAAAGAGGAGCTAAGTAAAGTAAGTAATAAAAACAAAGAATGTTGTAAACTTTCTGAGCTTGCAGGTTATCTTATAACAAATTGTAATATTGCAAGAGAAAAGAATGATGAATTTGTTTTAAAAATGACAACAGAAAGTTCATCAGCAATTAGAAGAGTGTATAATGCTTTTAAATCATTATATAATGTAACACCGATTACTAATATAGATAAAAAACTTGAGGGAAAAGATGCTTTATATGAATTAGTTGTTTCAGATAAAAATGATTTGCAAAAAATATTTAATAATTCGTTAATAAATATCGATGTTAAGCTTCAAATTGTAATCGATGATAAAAACACTATTAAACAAAACGAATGTTGTATGCGTTCATTTATGAGGGGAGTTTTTATGGGTGGTGGCTCGATAAGTAATCCTAATACAGAAAATCATTTAGAGATTGTATTAAATAATGAACAAAATGCAAATTTTATAAATAGTATTTTAACTGAACTGGGTATAAATGCTAAAATAATGAAAAGAAGAAATACAATTGTATTATATATTAAAGATGCAGAAACTATTTCAGATTTTTTAATTATGATTGGATCTAATAGAAGTACTTTGCAATTTGAGCAAATTCGTACATTGAAAAATTATAAAAATTATAAAAATAGAAAAGATAATTGCGAAACAGCTAATTGGGATAAGACTGCACAAGCTGCTTCAATGCAACAAAGGGATATTTTAGATATAAAGAAGGCAAAGATGTTTGAAAAACTTCCTATTAAATTAAAACAAGTTGCAAATTTAAGAGTAAAATATCCTATGGCTGGACTTGGAGAAATTGGAGAAATGCTTGATCCGCCCCTAAGTAAAGCAGGTGTTAGCCACAGGTTCAAAAAATTAAATGAAATAGCAGAGGAAATTAGAAATTTGAGTTGACAATTAAAATTTAAATGAGATAAAATTGTTTAATAAAGGGAGGTATACAAATGAAAAAATTAATTTTATTAGTATTAAGTTTAGTGCT
>CAYNYD010000042.1:0-10623 GCA_964401375.1 uncultured Eubacteriales bacterium
TATTTTTGCAATAAAATCTATCTGGATAATAATTTTGAAAAAATATGAACTCTTTGCTCTTCTTTGGTAACTCTTGATTTTTAGCTTTTTTTCTGCTAAAATTGCTATATAAAAGGTGTAAAAGTCGAAAAAATTTTATAGTTATTCTCAAATTTAACTTGTACCTTTAGAAAGGAATGATTAAATTTATGGAAGTTGCAAATATTGAAAAATATATGCCTACAGTTTATCAAGCCGAAATATTAGTAAAAAATAATCTAGAAACTTTTAGACGCCAAGGAATAAAAGTTTTTAAAATAATACATGGATATGGTTCAACAGGCAAAGGCGGAGCTCTAAGAACTGGTATAAGAAATTATTTAGATCAATTAAAAGGTGCAAAAATAATTGCAGACTATGTGCCAGGTGAAAATTGGTCAGCATTTGACGAAACCACAAGAAAAATTTTAGATCTAGATAATGAACTAAGAAAAGATTCTGATTTAGAAAAAATGAATTCAGGTATTACTATCATTGTTATTAGTTTTTAGAAAAATTTTTATTATCTAGTAACAAAAATTATATATTAATAATAAAACCACTAAGAAAAGTTTGCAACTTAACTTAGTGGTTTTATTCTATTTATATTTATTCAGTTTTATTTTGCTTTTTTGCAACTTCAACAATTAATCCAAGTGAAATCAAGAATGTAATAAGTGCAACCCAAACTCCTATATAAGGTAAAATTCTTAATATTTGAACTATTGTTATTCCTATTATACCAACTAAATATTTATTAATATCAGATTTTTTAAATATCATAACACCTATCAAATAACCTGTTAGAACCGTTGAATACATCATTATAATGAAATAAACCAAAAATCCAATAATTCCTATACTACATCCAATAATTGTTAACATAGCAAATATAGCAATTATTGGAATAGCCACTAACAATAAAATTCCGAAACCTAATGTACTTAATACAATTCCTCCGCCTTTTTCATCACAAACAGTTTTTATTTTTTCAAATAATTTAGGGACAATAAGCATTGTAATTGCAAAAAGAATTATATTTGAAACAAGCCATATTATACAACTTACTAAAGATGATTTAAAACTATTCTCTTGCTTTTCTGCTAAAGGAGGTGCTTCAATAATCTTTGTTTTTACATAATCAGGAATAGAAATAGAAGGTACGTTATTTTTATGCGTTATCGTTCCAGAAATTGTGGCACCATCATTAATTTGTATGTTTCTTCCATCTAATAATATATCCCCTTCTATTACTGCTGATTCAGTTATCAATATTTCGTCTCCAAAAAGATATGTATCTCTACCAATTCTCCCAGTTATAATAATATTTTGTCCAACCACATATGCATCTCTACTTATATTTCCGTCAATATTAACTGATTTGCCACCTATCAAAAAGGCATCTTTACTAATATCTCCAGAAACATTTAAATTTTGCCCAGCTATAAAGGCATAATCTCCCACAGCTTCTTGATTTATAGTTGCTCCAGCCAATATTAAAAGATCTTTTGCAATTCCTTTTGCCGTGACAATGTCTCCAAACTCAACTATATTTTTGTCTCGTTTTTCATCTATATTTTCAAATAAATTTTCTTCACCTGAGAACTGATTATCCGACTCCTCACCACTATCTACAAATAATGAATTATCCGTTTCAAATTCAGATGCAAAACATGTTCCAATATTTAATAACACAAATAAACTAATTAAAATAAAAAAGGTTTTTTTCAATATCCTATCCTCCTCTATTAACCACAAGAAAATTAAAAACTTCATTATAGAAAACTAATAACCACTTGCGAATTTGCATAACTTTTCTTTTATGTAAATAATTATATCACTTTTACATTTTCTTACAATACCATTTCAAAACAATTTGTCGTTTTTTATTGACATTATTTTATTGCGATTATATAATTTGATTATTATTATAGCTTTAGCAATGAGTATATTTAGGAGGTTTTAATTATGTTAGACATTAAATTTGTTCGTGAAAATCCTGATATTGTAAAGGAAAATATTAAGAAAAAATTCCAAGATAAAAAATTACCATTGGTTGATGAAGTAATTGAATTAGACAAAACTTTAAGAGAAGCAAGACTTAAAGGCGATAATTTAAGAGCTGAAAGAAATAGTAAAAGTTCCGAAATTGGTAATTTGATGAGAGAAAAAAAAGTTGACGAAGCAAATAAAATTAAAGCCGAAGTTAGCAAAATTAATAAAGAACTTGAAGATATTGAAAAACAAGAAACGGAGCTTGGTGAAATCATTAAGCAAAAAATGATGACAATTCCTAATATTATAGATGATTCTGTTCCAATTGGGAAAAGTGATTTAGAAAATGTCGAAAATGAACGTTTTGGTGAACCAAAAGTCCCAAATTTTGAAGTACCTTATCATGCAGATATAATGGCACGATTAAATGGTATAGATAAAGAAAGTGCTGGAAGGACAAGTGGAAATGGCTTTTATTATTTAATGGGAAATGTTGCAAGATTACACTCTGCAATGATTTCTTATGCTAGAGATTTTATGATAGATAAAGGTTTTACTTATTGCATTCCTCCATTCATGATTAGAAGTGATGTTGTTAATGGTGTTATGAGCTTTGAAGAAATGGATGCAATGATGTATAAAATTGAAAATGAAGATTTATACTTAATTGGTACAAGTGAACATTCTATGATTGGTAAATTTAAAGGTCAAATTATAAAAGAAGAAGAATTGCCTATAACCCTTACTTCTTATTCTCCTTGCTTCAGAAAGGAAGTAGGTTCTCATGGAATTGAAGAAAGAGGTGTTTATAGAGTTCATCAATTTGAGAAACAAGAAATGGTTGTTCTTTGTAAACCAGAAGATGCAATGGATTGGTATAATAAAATGTGGAGTTACACAGTTGAATTTTTCAGAAGTCTTGATATACCCGTTAGAACTCTTGAATGTTGTAGTGGAGACTTAGCTGATTTAAAAGTAAAATCATGTGATGTCGAAGCTTGGAGTCCAAGGCAACAAAAATATTTTGAAGTTGGAAGTTGTTCTACTCTTGGTGATGCTCAAGCAAGAAGATTGAGTATTCGTGCAAAAAGCAAAGATGGAAATTATCTAGTATCAACTTTAAATAATACTGTTTTGGCTACTCCTCGTGGACTAATCGCATTCTTAGAAAATAATGTAAATGAAGATGGAAGTGTAAACGTTCCTGTAGCTTTAAGACCTTATATGGGTGGACTCGAAAAAATTGAACCAAAAAAATAGGAGAAAATTTTAACTTATAGATAGATAAGGGCTCTTAAGCAATCGCTTAAGAGCCTTAATTTTACGATAATAGAATTTCCTTTCCAAATTTGGTAATGTAAATCCTTGCTTCTTGTTCGTTTTCTATTTCAGGAATAATCTCTTCACCAACTACATCTCTTAGTTTTTTCAAAGCTTCAATAGCATTACTCATGTCTATTTGTTCATGTTTTCCGTTTTTAATAAATTCAGTACTTCCTTGTATCATAGCTTTAAATATTCCAGAAATAATTTCAATAGAGGCATCAACAATCTTCTTATCATCCAAAGTCATATTAGCATATTTCTGCATAATCTTGTCGATTTCTCTCATAGAGAATACCTCCTTTTCTTAATTATATGTATTTATTACAGCTCACATTTTATCATCATTTTAATATTATGTCAACATAAATTATATGTTCTTTTCATCATCAATCAACTCATGTAATATCTTCTTAGCACCAACTGTCTTGTTTACTCTATTATATGCTTCCGAAATTTTTTCATAATCTCTATTATTATTAAAGTCTAATTCATCTATTTTAGTATCTAATCCCAAATCCATACATGCAGTACATCCCATTATAAAATTCCATGTCCAATCAGCTATTTCATGCCTAGTCTCAACTACTCCTGGATTTTTCCTATTTTTTTCTCCAATTAATCCAGATGAATCATCCTTATATTTGTCTGGAATTTTTCCATATATTTCTGGAATTCCATATCTTCTACATTCTGCATCAACCATCCTAAGCCTAAGGATTAAATTATCATGTGCAGTTTTTCTAGCAAATTCAATTCTTTCACTAGTTGCAATTATATCTTTTTGCGAAACTCCGTCATTTATCATTTTATTTCTTTTTAAATTTTTTTCTTTATCGTCAAATGTTGCACTACTATAATCGCACATTGCATCAATAAACTCATCTACCATATATATATCATCTTCTCTATCTTCTTCAGAGAGAGCAGGATTATTTTTTATTTCTTTTTTCAATCTTTTAATTTTATTTATTATATCATCTATTTCTCTATTAGTCATATTTTACCTTCCTCCTTATTATTAACATAGTCATTCTTAAGTATTAAATAAAAAATCCCCAATTAAAATATAATTAGATGGGGATTTCATTCTTTTCAACTATGCACTTTGCATTATAGCCTCAAATTCGTCGCCTTCTATTTTTTCTTTCTCTAAAAGAACTTTTGCAACATTATGAAGTTTATTTATATTATCTTCTAAAATCTTTTTAGCTCTATTATATCCTGTATCTATAATTCTTTTAACCTCAACATCTATAACTGCTGCAATCTCATCGCTATAATTTCTATCATTATTTATATCTCTTCCTAAAAATACTTCTTCTTGATCATTACCAAATGTAATCGTTCCAAGTTTATCGCTCATTCCATACTTCATAACCATACTTCTAGCAATTTTACTTGCTCTTTCAATATCATTTGAAGCACCTGTACTAATATCATCTAATATAAGCTGTTCAGCAACTCTACCACCTAAAAGAGATACTATCTTATCTTCCATTTCAGACTTAGACATAAATGATTTATCCTCTGTATTTTTATACATTGTATATCCACCAGCCATACCTCTCGGAATAATTGAAACTTGGTGAATTGGTTCTGCATGCTCTAAAAATCTACTTACTACTGCGTGGCCACCTTCATGATATGCAACTAACTTTCTATCTTTTTCAGAAATAACTTTACTTCTCTTTTCTGGTCCCATCACAACTTTTACCATTGCATCTTCTAAATCTTGCATAGTAATTGAATCCTGATCTTTTCTAGCTGCCAAAAGTGCTGCTTCATTAAGCATATTTTCTAAATCTGCTCCTGTAAAGCCTGCTGTGTTTTTAGCAAGAACACCTAAATCTATTTCACCTGATATCTTTTTCTTTTTTGCATATAAAGATAATATTTCTTCTCTAGCTTTCACATCTGGTGGGGGTACTACTATTTGCCTATCAAAACGTCCCGGTCTTTGAAGTGCTGGATCTAAAATATCTGGTCTATTTGTTGCAGCTAAAACTATTACACCACTATTAGTTCCGAATCCATCCATTTCAACTAACAATTGGTTTAATGTTTGTTCTCTCTCATCATGTCCTCCACCAAGCCCAGCTCCTCTTTGACGGCCAACAGCATCAATTTCATCTATAAATACTATACATGGTGCTTTCGCTTTTGCTTCAGCAAACAAATCTCTAACTCTCGAAGCACCAACACCAACATACATTTCAACAAAATCTGAACCACTTATTGAGAAAAATGGAACACCAGCCTCACCTGCAACGGCTTTTGCGAGTAAAGTTTTACCTGTACCTGGCTGACCAACAAGCAATATTCCTTTAGGAATCCTAGCACCCATATCTGTAAATTTTTTTGGATACTTTAAAAATTCAACAACCTCTTGTAATTCTTCTCTTTCCTCTGGAAGTCCAGCAACGTCTTTAAATGTAACTTGGTTTTTATCATCTGGATTAGAAAGCTTAGCCCTATTTTTAGTAAATGACATAGCTCCTTTCCCCCCACTTGCAGTTTGCATAATAAATACCCAACACAAAATTGCAAGTATAACAATAACTATAGGAGTTAAATAATCAAGAAAAGTTAAAATTGAAGAAGCCGAATCAGCTCTATATGAAATATCACTTCCCCCTATAATTTTTTCATTTATTAATTTTGTTAATTCTGTCCTATCTGTTAAATTAACTGTTCTTTCTGCATCTTGACCTTTTAATTTAACATAAGCAACATTTGTTTCACTAGATACTTCAATTGATTCCACATTATCATTTTCTATATGTGATACTAGTTCACTATAATCCATTTCTGTAGTATTAGCTCTTTCCGAGAAAAGCATAGCACAGAAGAAAAATAGTATCATTGTTATAAGTAATGGTGCAATTCCTCTAAATGATTTTTTCATTATATCCTCCTTAAAAAAACATTCTTTATAAATGTTATCATAACAGAAAAAAAATGTCTATATTCTTTACAAAATCTTCATATATTCTACTTTACCTTTATCCACTGAAACCTTTAAATATTTATTAGGCATTAAGTATTTTTTTCCAACATTATTGGTACATAGCTTTAAAATATCTTCTATATGGACCTTTTCTATATCTTTTGCATTTCCTAAAACTTTTATTATAAATTTAATGATTAATCTTTTTTTTATCACATTATCTAGTTTATTAAAAACTTTTAAATTACATACCAATTTATTATCATATTCTTTAAGTATACAAGCTTTATATGCATAATCAACTTGGTTTGAAATAAACGTTTCTTCTTCAGAAATTATACTAGACATTCTATTTATATTGTTTATAACATTAGAATTAATATTTTTCTCAATATATGGTATTAATTGCAATCTTATCTTATTTCTAGTATAAAGTACTTCATCGTTTGATTCATCGTGCCTTGGACTCAAATTATTTTCAATACAATATTTTTCAATTTCTTTTCTATCACATTCTATTAAAGGTCTAATAATTTTTCCTCTAATTGGTTCAATTCCTTTTAAACCACTCAGTCCTGTCCCTCTAATAATATTCATTAACACTGTTTCTGCATTATCATTTGAATTATGTGCCGTTGCTATTTTGTTGCAATTTTCTCTTTCCATTATTTCATTAAAAAAATCATATCTTATTTTTCTACCTGCTTCTTCTATAGTCATTCCACTTAAGTTTTTCTTTAAATCAACTTTTTTAATAAAACATGGAATATTTTTTTTATTACAAAAATCTTTGACGTATTCTTCATCAATTTTTGCATTATCTCTTAATCCATGATTAATATGTGCAACACATAGATTATATCCAAGTTCATGTAATATATTTAGCAAAGAAATTGAATCAGGTCCTCCTGATACACCAACAACTATTTTATCTTCATTATCAATTAAATTGTATTTTTTTATTGTATTTTTTACCTTTTTTAACATATTATCCCCTGCTTAATGAAATTTATCAATATTGCCAAATTTCATATAATTACCAAGCCAAATAAGTTCTATAGTTCCTGTGGAACCAGCTCTATTTTTAGCTAATATCACTTCTGCTATGTTCTTTTTTTCTGTTTCGGGATTATAGTAATCATCTCTATATAAAAACATAACCATATCAGCATCTTGCTCTATAGAACCAGATTCTCTTAAATCACTAAGCATAGGTCTATGATCAATTCTTTGTTCTGGAGCACGACTTAATTGCGAAAGTGCAATTATTGGTACACCAATTTCTCTAGCTAAAACTTTAAGAGATCTACTTATTTCAGAAATATCTTGCTGTCTACTAGCACTTATTCTACCTGCCTCCATAAGTTGCAAATAGTCTATTACTATTAATCCTATATCATATTCCATTTTTAACTTTCTACACCTTGCCCTGAGCTCAAGAGGTGAATATCCAGCAGAGTCATCAAGAATTATTTTACTTTCTGATAAAGTGCCTGAAACATTCGTTAAACTAATCCAATCTTCATCATCAAGTTTTCCACTTCTAATCTTATTACTATCCACCATAGCTTCACTTGCCAAAATTCTATTTAAAAGTTCTTCCTTTGACATTTCCAAACTAAAATACACTGCTGATTTTCCGGCTCTTAAAGCCACATTTGTCAATATATTTAAAGCTAATGCAGATTTTCCCATAGCTGGTCTAGATGCGACAACAATAA
This sequence comes from uncultured Eubacteriales bacterium, assembly GCA_964401375.1. GTDB lineage: Bacteria > Bacillota > Clostridia > TANB77 > UBA1234 > UBA1234. The sequence continues at coordinate 8,008 of CAYNYD010000042.1, forward strand.
GTTGTCCTGGTGTAAAGCCTAATGTTTTCCTATCTAATTCTTTAAAACCACTTGGAATTCCCATTACTTCCTCTTCTTGTGTAGCAAGTCTTTCTAAATTATCAAAAGTATCTATTAAAACATCTTTTATTAAAGAATATGTTTTATTTGTTTTTTTCTGAGCAATTTTAAATATAGACTTTTCTGCTTTTTCTAAAATATCTGATGCAGGTTCCATAGCATCATAACTATCGTGACTAATATCGTTAGAAGCCTTAATTAATTGTCTCAATATGGCTTTTTCCTCAACAATTTTTGCATAATATTCCACATTATTTACTAAAAACATTGGATTAGTTAAAGAAGCAAGATATTCAAATCCATTTATTACATCATATTTTCCTCTAAGCCTCAATTGTTCTTTTACTGTTAATAGGTCTATTGCACTTCCGAGCATTATATAAATCAAGTATTGCCGAATAAATTTCGATATGTTCATTTCTATAAAAATCCTCTGGCTTTAATATTTCAATTACTGTTAACACAGCATCTTTATCTACAAACATTGCTCCAAGTACTGCTTGTTCCGCTTGTATATCATTAGGTGGAACTCTTGCAATAATTTTCTCATCCATAACATTTTCCTACTTCCATATTATTCTTGAACCACACTGACCTTTAGTTTACCAGTAACACCTTCAAATAGCTTTATATCAATTGTATATGTACCTAGTGCTTTAATAGCATCATCTAATCCAATTTTCTTTTTATCTACTTCAACGAAATATTTTTTATTTAAAGCTTCTGCAATATCTTTTGAAGTTACACTACCAAATGTTTTTCCATTTTCCCCTGCTTTTATTTTAAAAATCAATTCAAAGCTTTTCATTTTTTCTGCTAATTCTGTTGCATTTGCTTTTGACATATCTTTTCTATATTTATTTGCATCTTGTTTCATCTTAAGTTCATTTAAATTTGCATTATCAGCCACAACAGCTAACTTCTTTGGCAATAAATAGTTTCTTGCATATCCATCTGATGCATCAATAATCTGACCTTTTTTACCAACCGATTTAATATCTGAAGTTAAAATAACCTTCAATTAAACTCACTCCTATTCCTTTTTACTTAACGTTTCATCTATTGACTCAATTAACATTTTCTTAACTTCTTCAATGCTCATTCCTTGTACTTGTGCTCCAGCAATCATTAAATGACCTCCACCACCAAGTTTTTCAAGAACAACTTGAACATTTACTTTTCCATTTGATCTTCCACTAATACGAACCTTACCATCAGCTTCACACAATACAAATGAAGTATCAATTGAACTTAAATTTAATAATTCATCGGCTGATTGAGCTGTAATTTGCACTTGATTTTCCATTCCTTTTGGGCAAACTGCAATTGCAATATTATCATGAATAATTTCACAATTTCTAATAACATCTGCAATCGCAACATATGTATCAACATCGTTTTGAAATATCTTATTAATCATTGAAACATCAACACCAAGTTTCTTTAAATATGCTGCTGCTTCAAAAGTTCTAACTCCTGTTTTTTGAGTAAAGTTTTTCGTATCAGTTAATATTCCAGCATATAAACATTCTGCAACTAAAACTGGTATTTCAATTTTTAACTCAGAATACTGCAAAATCTCTGTTACCAGCTCACTTGCAGAAGATGCATACACTTCCTGAAATGTTAACAATGCATCATCAATAGCGTCACTTCCTCTTCTATGATGATCTATTACAGCAATTTTCGATACTTTTTGTAAGATAGCACTAGATTCAACTAAATCTTTTTTATGAGCATCTACAACAATTAACAAAGTGTCATTATTAATTGTTGGTAATATATTTTCTTCTGGTACAATAACATCTGCTAAAACATCACTAGAAACTACTTTTCTACAAAGCTCATCCACTCCTATTCCCCTATTGTTATAAACAACATGTGCTTTTTTTTGATATGATGTTGCTAAAATGTACATACCCATAGCAGCGCCTAAACTATCTGCATCCATATTTTTATGTCCCATTATTACTACACTGCTCGAATTTAATATTAATTCTCGTAATCCTTGAGCAATTACTCTTGACTTAACTTTTGTTCTTTTTTCAACTTCTTTAGTATTTCCACCGAAGAAATTATATTTTCCATCTTTCTTAATTACTACTTGGTCACCACCTCTGCTTAATGCAACATCTATAGCAGAAATAGCCCCCTGAAATTTTTCATTTTTTGTTGCGTCTTCTACTACTATACCAATACTAATTGTAACAGGTATTTTATTACCCATATTTATTTCTTTTATAGAATCTAATATTTCAAATTTTGAATCAGTAAATGCTTTTATAAACTTCTTATCAAAAACAATTAAAAATCTGCTTCTATCCATCTTAGTAAATATTCCGCCTGTAAAAGCAAACCATTCTCTAAGTAATTTTTCTATATTAGCAATAAGTTGTGGCATATCAACATCACTCATGCCTTGTAAAAGTTCCTCGTAATTATCAATCATAATTACACCAACGCAATCTTTGGCATCTTCATAAACTTTAAATAATTTGTAATACTCCGTTCTATCTATAAAATAAAGCATCATTACAGTTTCTTTTCCACCACGTT
>CAYNYD010000043.1:0-9781 GCA_964401375.1 uncultured Eubacteriales bacterium
TACTCCGTTCTATCTATAAAATAAAGCATCATTACAGTTTCTTTTCCACCACGTTTTTTTAAATTAACTAAGTTTCCAAGAACTCTATAATGTTTGTCATGAATATTAATTTCTTTATCTATTTCAGCAAATCTATCATCATATTCTTCGTTTAGTTCTTTAATTATATTCTCTAAAAATTTTTGTTTATTTATACCCTTAAACATTAATTCTAAAGAATCATTATTCCATAAAATATCTCCTTGTTCAGTTAAAATCACGGATGGAATTGGGAAATCAAGTATAGAGTCATCTGTTTTTAATTTAAAAATAAAGCTATTCATATTGTTTATAACTCTATCACGCATAGCAATATTTTTTCTATATGTAAAAAATAATACTCCAGCATATAGTAAAAAGGCTATTAAAAAAAATGTTGGCGTTGGAAAAATAGCACATGCTGTAAGTAAAAGTATAAGAATTATAATCAAGTAAGTTCTATATTTAGGTACAAAAACGTCACTAAATTTTATTTTTCGCATAATACCCTCCTTATATACCTGCAATTTTATACTTTTAAAGCCAATTTGTCAAGTTACTTATATACTAAGTAATTCACAACTTTTTAAAAAAATTGTTTAGTAGTAGCTATTCCAAACCATTTGATTTAGTTACAACATTGTAATCATTTCTGCAGCGTCTTCTTTATTAATAGCATTAGATATACTATTAACTTTAAACTTTATTATTTTTTCCCCATATTTTATTTCAATAATATCATCTATTTTAACTTCAGCACTTGCTTTTGCAATCTTGCCATTTATAGTTACTCTTCCACTATCACATGCTTCATTAGCAATAGTTCTTCTTTTTATTACTCTACTGACTTTTAAAAACTTATCTAATCGCATATAAATGTTCTCTCCTTATTAATTTGCGTACAAAATGAAAATCAAAATTTTCTCTATTTATTCTACAAACAATATTTACCTACATAATATCGTTACCCATTACATTCCTTTTTTATTACAAAAAAGATGACAACCATTTATTAGTAGTTGCCACCCTTTTATAATTTAAGACTTATCTTTTATTTACTAAATCTTTTAAAGCTTTACCAGCCTTAAATACTGGAGCTTTTGATGCAGGTATTCTGATTTCTTCCTTAGTTTGTGGGTTTCTACCTTTTCTAGCAGCTCTTTTTCTAACTTCAAAAGAACCAAATCCAACTAATTGAACTTTTTCTCCTTTTTTAAGTGCTCCTTCTACAGCTTCAATAAAAGCATTTAAAGCAGCTTCAGCAGATTTTTTTGTTAATTCAGCATCTTCAGCAATTTTTGCAATCAAATCAGTTTTGTTCATTTTAAATTCCCTCCTATAATTTTAATTTTATTTATGATATAGCTCTATTTACTACATCCTCTATTTTAAAAATTCGCCAAAAAAAATTTTTTTCCTGCTAATTTTCAATACTTTTTACTATTTTTTTTTAGAAAAGACTTATATTTCAACAGTTTTAGCAATTATGTTTACCATTTTACTACTCGCTCTAAGGTTTTACTAATTTTAATTTAGATAAAAATTTATAAATCTTATCACCATAAGGAAACATATGATAATCATCTCTATCTAATATTTTTAAAACTAACACTAAAACAAAATATACAATAATTGCTAACACAATTGCTATGATTGTAGAAATTGAATTTCCAAACATAGTATTTGCAAATTTATATGAAAAATATGCAACTAGCCCCATTATTCCTGTTGCAATCAAAGGCTTAACAATTGACTGCATCTTATTCATATCTAACTTAAACGTTTTAGATAATACTACTAAATTAATAAACATCGCAATTCCAGATGCAACTACCGAACTTATTGCTGCTCCATAAATTCCACCAAAATTACCAATATTATTATTTGGTATTAACGTTAAATTTAAAATTAATTTAAAAATAGCACCAACTGCTAAGCTGATTGCAGGCACTCCTACTTTTCCAAGACCTTGTAATGCACCACCTAAAGTTTGATTCATTAATGTAAATATAATTGTAAAAGAACTAATTTGTAGTAATAATGTTGCTTCTGGTGAATATGCATTTGGAAATAATAAATTTAAAATTGGTTCAGCAAGTACACACATACCTATAGCACAAGGAAATGCGATAAGTAATGTAGTTCTTATTGAAAAATTCATTCTTCTTTTTGCTGTTTTTATGTCACCATTTGCTATAGCTCCAGAAACTGCTGGCACTAATGCTGTTGCAAATGCTACATTCAATGCGGCTGGCATTCCTACTAACATATCTATTTTGCCCGAAAGTATACCATATAATCTTGTTGCTTCATTTGTAATTGCTTCCATGCTATTTGACCAGCCAGCAAGCGCTATTTTTAGCCCATTAACAACTGTAAAAGTATCAATATTTCTATTTATTGCTGAAACTATTGATGCTAATGATATAGGAATAGAAATAGCTAAAATCTTTTTCATTATTTTGAGTCTTTTTTCTTTTTTATATTCACCTTTTGATTCATTTATATCTTTCCAAATTTGCTTTTTGCGTCTTTGATAAAAAAATATTAAATACAAGCAACCAAGGAAAGTTGCAAAAGTCGATGCAGCATTACCTGCTATTGCCATTGCCACTGTCCTATTTTCAGCATTTATATGTAACAATTTTGCAAGCTGTGAAGAACCAGAAATAGATATATGAGCTACAACTTGAACAAATATAATCGTAAAGACACTCTTGAATAGTTGTTCTAAGACTTGTGAATTTGATGTTGCTTTCATATTGTACATACCATTAAAATATCCACGAATAACAGCGGCTATTGATACAAAAAATATTGCCGGAGCTAAAACCATCATTACTCCTTGAACATCTGGATTTCCCATCCAATTAGCAATTTTGCCAGATGCAAAAAATAAGAAAGAGCTTGCCACTATTCCAATTATTGCAAACAAAATTAATGCAGTTTTAAATATTTCATGTGCCTCTTTATTTTTTCCAATAGCCAGTCTTTCTGAAACTAATTTAGAAATTGCATTAGGCACGCCAATTGATGAAATAGCAAGTAATAATGTATAAATCTGATATCCAGAACCATATAAACCATTTCCTGTATCACCAAATCCATCAATATTTGTTATAACCATTCTATATACTAAACCCAAAACTTTTACCAATATTTGAGCAATTAATAATGTCATTACTCCCATCATAAAAGACTGCGATTTATTTTTATTATCTTCCATTGTTCCTCCTTAAATCTAAAGTCTATAATAATTTATATATTAAATTATATTGCTAATATGACAGAAATACAAGAAAAAATCTTGTAAATTGTGCTTAATTTGTAACATTTCATTATTTTAGAAATTTATAATGTACAATTGCTTTTATTATAAAAATATAGTTCTTTTCCACAAAACAAAAGCTATCAATATAGCAAGTTGAAGTAAATTTAACCAAAAATTTTTTCACAAAAAATGTATATTTTTTTCTCTTCTTGTAAAAATATGATTAAGCAATAATGTAAAGGAGGGAAAAAATTTGAAAGCAACTGGCGTAGTTCGTAGAATTGACGACTTAGGTAGAATTGTTATTCCAAAAGAAATAAGAAAAACTCTTAGAATTCGTGAAGGTGATCCATTAGAAATTTTTACAGATAAAGAAGGAGAAATAATATTAAAAAAATATTCTCCTATTGGTGAATTAAGTGAATTTGCAACACAATACGCTGAAACATTAGCAAAAACAACTGGGCATATTGCTTGTATTAGTGACAAAGATACAATAATTGCTGTATCTGGTGCTCCTAAGAAAGAATATTTAGAAAAAAGTATAAGCCCTGAAATAGAAAAAATTATGGAAGATAAACAAGTATGGACTTCAATGAATAAAGATGAAAAACATGTACCTGTTCTTTTAACAGATACTGAAGATAATAAATATACTTCTCAAGTTATCTACCCTATAATTGCTGAAGGGGATACAATTGGAACTGTTATGCTACTTTCAGTTCAACCAAATATGAAAATGAATGAAGTTGAAATGAAAGTAGTTCAATCTGCAGCAGGTTTTTTAGGGAAGCAAATGGAAGAATAAAAATTTAGGCAAAGGAAGCAACCCTTTGCCTTATTGTATTATAAAACCATTAGCTAAGCTGATGAATATTTATTAGTCTTATAAATTTTAACTTGCTTTTTCTTGATCCTGAGGAACTTCTTTTTTCTTTCTTCCTCTTTTTGGTTTTTCATTTGCTTTAGCTAAGACTAAATCAAGCATTTTAATAAACTCTTGCAATAAAATAATTTTAATTGTTGGTACTTTACCTCTAATGTATTCTTCTGCTGTTTGTTTTAGTAATCTAATATTTCTTTCCTCATTAGCCAAACTTTCTTGATGCATTAGTCTTGACATTATAATGTCTTTAACCAATACAATATCTTCATTTTCAAGTAACAAAATTCTTTCAAATAACGTATTCATATTATAATATTTAAATATTGGTATATCCAAATATTTTTCTGTAAATGGTTCTGTAAGCCTTTCAACTCTATCTGGTATCATTTCAAATAATTCTTTTGCTACTTCAATATATTCTTTTTCTTTTGTTTGCAAATTTAAATTATTAAAATGTTCATAAACCATATTTACATTTTCATCTGTTTCATCTAATTCAATTCCGTTTATATAAGCATCAATGTCTTTGCAGTAACTTGAATGAGCAGCAGCTAAATTCATTCCATTGATAAATGTCAATTTTAAATATTCATTATCTATTTCTAATAATCCTTTTTGAACAAAAAAATTAAATATTATATATAATTTAAAATATTCAACTAACTGCAATTTACCAGCCTTAATATCTTCCATGGTTTCACTAATAATTCCATTAAATTCAGAGTCCTCTATTTTCCAATATTCCTCTGTAAGTAATCTCTTATAACTAGGTATATTTCCCTTAGATTCATGTTCAGCAATATTATCCATGTCATCTTTAAACACTTTCATATCAAAAATCCTTGTTCTAACATATTTTTCAACAAATTTAAAAAACCTATAGTCTGTTTTAAAAGTAAAATAATAATTATTATCAAATTCTTTGATATAAAATTGCTTATTATCTTTAAGAATCTTAGATGTAACTAAAATAGTTTTATATTCTTCTAAAGAATTTATATCTTTTAGTTTTTCTTTTGTAACTTTACCAGCTTTAATTTCAAAAGAAACAGCAATAGTAAATATTAACAAAGATTTTAATACATTATTACTTATATCTGGATAATACTTTTTAGTAGTTTCAAAAATCTTTTGAAAATCATTTAAAGCATGCTTTAAGATTCTTAAGTTTCTAGTTCCACTTCTATTAAAAGTTTGTGTAATAAGATTAGAATTTTTCCTTAAAAATTGTATTAAATCTGTGTTATTTTCATATCTCATTAAAACACCATTTATGATATATGTAAATTCTGGCATATATTCAAAAGTTTCTCCGATTAGTTTCTCTTTAATTCTTTCATAATCATTTGCTTTGTCAATTTTATCTTCAATAAGCTCAACCATCGGTTTATCTATATCTTCCTCATTTGAATTATTATCTACAGCAGTTTCAGGTTTAATTTTTCCTTCATGATTTAGTATATATGTTGCAATAAAAGTTTTCATTTCAACATTTGTGCTTTTTAATTTTTTTGATAATTCTTTTTCATTACATATTATAATAGTTTTTATATGGTCATGTTCTACAAAGTTATTAATATATCCTAGAACATCAATAACATCTACATTTGCTCTCTCCAAATCATCAAAACAAAGCACTTTATCATCTAGTTCAAAAAACTCTTCATAATTAACTTTGTCTGTTTGCATAAAGCCAAATGAATTTGCCATGTCAATACCTGTTTTAACATACTCTGGTATAGATGACATATGCTTAGCGTCCAAAATTTTCTTAACAGATTTATTTAAAGCAGGATTCATTTCCATAAATATCTTTTTACTAATATCATCAAGATTAGAAATGCCATAAAGTGACATATAAATTGTTTTATATCTTCTTCCGTTTATATCTATTGACTCTATTTTATTTTTTATTTTATTATTCCAAAAATAAGTTTTACCACTACCCCATTCACCATTAATCATTATTGCATGATCTGTATATGGTTTTCTTATGTAGTCTAATATGCTTTCTACTAATTCATCCATCAAAATTCCTCCTAACAAAACTTATCGTTACAACAATAATTTTACTTGCACCATTTTCTTTTAAAACTTTTGAACATTCATTAGCTGTAGCCCCTGTAGTAAATACATCATCTATTAACATTATAGACTTGTCCTTTATTTTTGAGTTATTAAAAATTTTATATGAATTCAAAATATTAATTTCTCTTTCATCATATTTAAGTGTACTCTGTGCCTTTGTATTGCGTACCTTTTTCAATATTGTTCTATCATATTTTATATTAAGTTGTTTACTGATTTTCTTCGCAAGTATAGCACTTTGATTATAACCTCTTTCAAAATATCTCTTATAATGCAACGGAACTGGAATAATTATATCAGAAATTATATTATATTTTTTTAAACAATTCACCATACATTTTGAAAAAAAATCTCCTAAATATGCTTTATTTTTAAATTTAAATTCCAAAATTTTTTTTCTTATTATTCCATCATAATGTACAGCACTAACCAGTTTATCAAAATATGCATTTTTAAAGTCAACACATATTCCTTCTTTCATAATACATTTTATAATATTACTGCAATTTTCACAAGTATAAGTTTCATTTTCAATAATTTTTTTACCACATATGCAACATGTACATGGAAAAATAAAATTTAATATATTTTTTAAAAACATAAAAGGACCTCCTTCTTTTGGCCCTTTTATAAATTAATTTAAAATTCCATACTATTTACTACCTCTAAAAACATTTCTTTTCCTATTGCATCAACCTCATTTTTTGCCCCTTTAAAAATAAAGTTATATAAATTGTTTCCTATAATTACATACAAAGATATTATCTTATCATTTTCATTTTCAATTTCAAATTGAAATGCATCATGAGTTGCAATTTTCTTTTCTTCCTCTTTAATAAGAGTACCATCATTTTGCACTAAAGATTTCAATATAAGTTTAATATATTTTAAAGAGTAATCTCCAATGTCTGTAATTTTATTAACTTGTATAAATAACTTAAAGAATGAGTCTCCACTATAAACCATACCAGTATTATAAGAATCATCAACCCCTATATAACCTTGCCTATACAAGAATTTTAAACATAATTTAGGATTATTATATTCAATATACTCATGATTTGATATTTTACTACCACTTAAAAATTCTATATTAGCAATAATACTATCAACAGCATTTTTACTAACTACATTCATAAATAATAATTTATAAACAACATTATCTCTTTTCACAAATAACAAATTTGAAGTTACTTTATCTGTATATAATAGATAAGGATATACTCCAGCAACTTTCCCATTTTCTTTTTTTCTAAAAATAGAATCATAATTTTGATGTTCAATTTCTTCTAAAGCAATGTCCTCAATATCTCTAAAGTAATATTCATTATTTTGCAATACATCTATAACTATTAAATCATTTGCAGAATAATCAATTTTGTCCACACCTGCATTGCAAACAGTTGAACCATCTGGTATAGAAAATCTTATTCCATATTCTTCGTTATTATAATATAACTCAGAATTAATCATATTTTCATATAGCTTTACTATTTCTCCTTTTACAGTATATATATTTGTTATTTCGTCTATAGGTGCATATAAAATCAAATTACCATTAATTATTACATTATTTAATTTTATAATATGAGCAGCCATTTCGCCTATTATTAAATCTCCATAAACTTCTACATTTGTCATTTGAACATTTGTATCTCTAACTAATGTTGTTTCACTTAACTTAGTAGAATAAATACCAGTTTTTGTATTAATATCTGCAAGTCTATCTAATATTGTCAAAATTTCTGCTCTAGTAATATTATCTTTAGGTCTAATTGTATTATCTAAATAACCATTAATATAACCCTTACGAATAAAAGTTATAAATTCAGGCCTTGCCCATTCAGAAATATCATCATAATCTAAATACGAACTGTAATAAGATTCATTACTATTTTTTACATTAAATGCTCTTGATATTATTAAAATGGCCTCTTCTCTTGTTACAAATCTATTTGGATTCATATTTCCTTTTTCATCGCCTTGCATAATTCCCATTGTCATTACTTTTCTTATATCAGAATAATACCAATCTTGTCTAGTAATATCTGGAATAAATTTATCTGTTTCTGTTTCTATCACAAACAATCTATCTATTACAGCAGCAAGCTCTGCTCTAGTCATATATCCATCTGGCATAAACAAGTCTTCATTATATCCTTTTATAATATTTATATTTTTAGCATTTTCGATTATTTCTTCAGCCCAATGCCCATCCGTATCTGAAAATGCATAAGCACAAGATGACATCATCATTCCCAAAGTTAAAGTTAATAAAAAAACAAACTTCTTATTCATTAACTCCCCTCCATAATTTCAAAAATTTATTCATCTTTTGTTTTAATCCAGTATTCCTAGATTTAGTATTATTATTATTTATCATATAATCTACTATACTTTCTTTTCCGATAATAATCAAGAAGTTTTTTGCTCTTGTAACACCAGTATATAAAATATTTCTTGTATATAACATTGGTGGTCCATTTAAAATTGGCATTATCACAACTGGAAATTCACTTCCCTGACTTTTATGAATTGTAATTGCATAGGCATGCTCTAATTCTTCTAAAATACCACTTTCATATTTTACTATTTTTTCATCATCAAAAATAACTTCAATAACATTTCCATTAATGCTTTTAATAATTCCTAAATCTCCATTGAATACACCAGTTCCATATGATTTTCCATTAATTCCTTCCCAATATATGTCATAATTATTTCTTATTTGCATAACTTTGTCGCCTTCTCTAAAAATGACATCTCCAAACTCTTTTTCATTTTTTAATTTACTCTTTGGATTTAAAATGTTTTGAATCTCTTTATTTAAATTTTTTGTTCCCATAATTCCTTTTTTAGTTGGAGTAAGTATTTGAACTTCTTTTAATATATCATATTTTCCGCATTTTAGGAAGATGAATTGTTATTAAATTTTTTATTTGTTCTAATGCATCATTTTCTCTAATAAAAATAAAGTCACCTTCATTATTAGAAAAATCAATTTTCTCACCCCTATTTATTTTGTGAGCATTAATAACAATTTGACTTTTTTTAGCTTGTCTATATATTTCAGTTAATTTCATTGTAGGTATTATATTAGATTCAATTAAGTCTTTTAAAACCATTCCTGCTCCAACAGAAGGTAATTGATCAACATCTCCTATCAAAACGAGTATTGTAGAATCTTTCAAGCCTTTTACTAGATAATTCATAACACTTATATCCACCATAGACATCTCATCAACAATTACTACATCTTGATCAATTTTTGAAACCGCTAAATCTACACTAATGCCTTCATCTGGCAACTTTCCTATTTCCAAAAGTCTATGTAAAGTTTTTGCATTTTCTCCTGTTGTTTCTGTAATTCTCTTGGCAGCTCGTCCAGTTGGTGCACAAAGAGCAACAGTTTTATTTTCAGATTTAAAAATATTAACTAACATTTTTATAATTGTTGTTTTCCCTGTCCCTGGCCCACCAGTAACAATTGAAACTTTATTATTTAAAACTAACTCAAT
>CAYNYD010000044.1:0-9656 GCA_964401375.1 uncultured Eubacteriales bacterium
TATATTTTATCTTTTGTTATTTGCATTTTACTATATTTATAACAAAAAATCAATATAATTTAGCCATCTAATGTTATATAATTATACCCATAGCCTAAGTTATTAAACAAATCTTTTTCTCTATTTGAGCAAGACATTAATATAATTTGCTGATTAAAATTATTTAAATTTGTAAGCATATTACTTAATCTATCATTATCATAAAAAGCAAAACTTTCATCTAAAATAACTGGCAAATTTTTTAATTTCTTTGAAATTCCCAATCTAAACCCCAAATATATTTGATCCACAGTACCTATACTTAACTTATTAATAGGAATTAAATTTCCTAAATAATTTTCAATCAAAATACCCTCTTCATTATTATAAAAAACTTTTATGTATTTTCCATTTGTTGTTTTTTCAACCATGCTTCTAATATTTTCTTGCATCTCTGGAATAACTTCTAATTTTAATTCATTATATGCTTCTTCTAGTTTATCTATTGCAATGTTTATTACTTTGCTTCTTATTTCAAGATTTTCTTTTCTAGCTTTTAAATCAGCTAATTGTTCTTCCAACTCAGATAATCTATCAATACTTTCCTTTAATTCTCCTTCTTCAATTTTTATTTTGTGACCATCTAATATTAAATCGTTTTTCTTATTCTCAGTTCCACTAAGTAGTGATTTTAAATCTGGTATACGTCTTTCAACCAATGTATTTTTTATTCCATTCTGAACCAATTTATTCAACTCTTTACTTTCTTTTTTATTTATTTCTTCTTTTATAACAGCAAAATCAGGAACAGATTCTGTTTTTATTTCAGGCTTATCTTTTATTCTTAAAACCAAAAGTGAAATAATAACTAATACAACCTCAGCAATAGCAAGAATATATTGATTTAAACAAATTAAAGTAACTGTTCCTATCAAAGTTATTAAACAAATTAAAATCATATAATTTTTTTGCTGAGACTTTGATTTAGCACTTTTTTCTTGATTTTCTTTATCTTTAATTTTCAATGTCAAATCATACATTCTCTCTTTTTCTAACAATAATTCAGCATATTTTTCTTTAACTTCCAAAACTTGTTTTATTTCGCTGATATCATTTTCTATTTGTTTTAATTGCTCTTCAATTTCTTTTGAATTTTCATTAAGAACAATTTTCTTGTCCCTATTATCAAGAAGCTTATTTCTAAGAAATTCTTTCTCTGAAATTTCTCTATTGATAATATTAATCGGCTTATTATGAGATTTTTCTGTTCCAATTTCATCTAAAATTTTTTTCTGCAATTTAGCTTTTATTTTATCAAAAGACACACTTTCCTGACCAGTTTGAAGAATATTAGTTAAACTTTGAATTACATTTTTTTGTGATTGTATTTCTACAGAAATATCTTTTTGACTCACAAGCAAAGTATTAATAAAAGTTTCTTCATCAATACCTAAATGAGTAATCCCAAGCTCTACACCCCTCTCTTTATCTTTATTAAAAGTATTCGTAATATCATTTCCATATTCATCATAAACTTTGCAATTATTCCTGTTAAAATCTCTAAAAGCAGAATAATTTTTTCCATCTATTTCATATTCAATTTTTCCACTAAATTCTGCATCATTCCAAGGTTTAAACCTATTATATTCTGAAAATTCATTACCAGATTTATTCCTATCTACCCCATAAAAAATACATTTTATAAAATTAACTATGGTAGATTTTCCAGCTTCATTTTCACCATACAACAAATTTATTCCATCTTTAAATTCAATTGTTTTGTTTTCTATATTTCCAAATCCGATTTATTTGTATCTTTTTTATTACCATAGAGCACCTCTATTTCATCATTTGATAAATTAATTCAATGACTTTAAAAGTTTCTTTTTTTTCTTCTTCATTCATATTTTCCATTTCATCTAATATCTTTTTAGTAAACACTCCTTTTAAATTATGCATATTTTTAATTGAATTAAAATCGTATGGCAATGTAGTATTATCACATATTTCACATATATTTTTATTAGTCTCATTTAAAATATTTACCAACTCATCAATATCAAAATTTCTAACTCCAGTAAAAACTATTTTATAAAAATCATCTTTAAGATTTAGACTATTCAAAACGTCATGCATATTATAAATATTAGAAATATCTATTTCAATCTTTTTAAATTCTCTAAAAGGTAATTCAACAAATTCTATATTACATTTTTCTTTTGTTATTTCACCTTTAACAAATCCATGTTTCCCAGGTTCATCAAATCCGCAAGATATTAAACTTCCTGGGTAAATAATATTAGAATCATCAATCTTTTTATTATGAATATGTCCTAATGCAACATAGTCAAATTTTTTTAAATCTTTTTCTTTAATATCTTGATATTTTTCACTATTTCCATTTAAAGTACCATGCGTAACAAGTATATTAATTTTATTATCATTTTCAATTTTTATTTCACTAATGGCATTAGATGTAAATTCAAAATTGTCAAAGCCTAAACCATATATATCAACGTCATCAAAACTTATCATACCATATTCACTTCCAAAAATAGTTACATTTTCAGGCCATTCAAAAGTAGAATAAGGTGAATTTTTAATTAAAGGATCGTGATTGCCAGGAGATATAAAAATATTAGTCTCTGGAATTAATCCAAAATTAGAAATAATATATTCAATTGTACTTTTTTCAACATATTTCTGTTCAAATAAATCGCCAGAAATAAACAAAAAATCAATATTTTTCTTTTTTACTAATTGAATAACATCTCTAAAAGCCTGTTTTTGTTCAATTCTTCTTTTTCGTATTAAATCTCTTTTCTCCTTTAGTGACATCATTGGCATATCAAAATGTACATCAGCCATGTGAACAAATTTCATTTTTTTCCTCCTATATCTCAAAAATGAAAGCTAAAGATCCTTTCCTTATTTTAAGAAAAAAGTCATCTTAAACAAATTTAAAATCTTACTTAAAAGATCTTTTAGTTCGCTTAAAATGACATTATAATTAACTATTAATTATTTTTTTTACCATATAGTTCCATAAATTTTTTATCTAACTCAGCATATAAATCAAACTCTTCATCAGAAGATTGAGAATTATCTACATTATCTTTTATAGATGCAGCTAGTGAATCAGTAGCTACAGTTGAATTATTATTTATTGATGAAGAAGCTTTGTCTACTTCAACGTCGTCATTACCTACTGAAAAACTCGAAAAAACATCATCATAATTATTAAGTTCATAAGGATTGGTAACAACAAATTCTCCTCTTTTTGGTTCTGCAATATCTCTATGATTTAATTCATGTTGTTTAGCAAAAGCAGCTAAAGGATGAGGCCCACCAGGTTTTCGGTAATACCAATATTTTTGAGCTTTAATAGGTTTCATTGCTTGTACCAAAATAATACATTCTTCACCACTCATTTTTCTCAATTCATCAGGAGTCATCAAAGCTCTTCCCATTGCTTGATCTGAATAATTCCTTCCATTAAAATTTGAATCTTTATCTGTACTTCTCGAAATACTATCTCTTGTAATAGTCTTTTCACCTAATTGTTTAGAAAAAGTCTCAAGTGTTTTTTGAGCATTAGTACCCAAAAACAAATGTGTACTACAGTTAGACATAATATTTTCAGTCACCTTTTCATCATAAATCGCAATCAGTTGATCAATGCTTTGCAAAATAATACTAATATTAATTCTATAAGATCTACATGTACTAAGAATTTGTTCAAATCTCGGAATTCTTCCAATATTAGCAAATTCATCAAGAATTAAGAATAGAGGTGTTGGCAATTTACCACCCTTCGTATCTGCATATTCATAAAGTCTATCAAACATCTGAGAGAAAAATATATTCATCAAAAAATTATATGTATCGTTCGTTGCAGGTGTAATAAAGAAAAGAACCGATTTTTTATCAACCAAGTCTTCAAATTCAATAGTGTTCGTACTTGTTAATGCTACAATTTCCTTTGAATCAAAAGCTTCTAACTTAGCAGCTAAAGATACTAAAATATTTGAAAAAGTTTTTTCACTACCCAATCTAATTGTTTCAAAAGCCTTTCTTGCAGGATTTTCAAAAGGCAAACTCATAAATAAATTTCTTAAATCTTCGCCTTCATTTTCTCCACCTAATCTAACCAATGCAAGGCAACTTGCTAAAGACCATTCTACCTTAGGTCTAGTAAACATTATATAATATATAACGGCTTTTAATAAAGCTTCTGACGTTTGATCCCAGAATGGATCATTAGATTTAGTTTCGCCTCCTTCTTTTTTAGAGATAATTTTTACTATTGTATCAACATCTAAAGTATTTCTAATATGTGAAAGAGGATTGTAACCATCACTACATTTTGGTTCAGCAAGGTTAATTACATGCACGTCATACCCTTTTTCTTTAAACATACCTGCCGTTCTATCGTAAAGTTCTCCTTTTGGATCTGTAAAAACATAAGAACCCAAAAGTTGCATTGCATTTGGTATAGCAAAAGATGCAGATTTACCAGAACCAGAGCCACCTATTACAAGTATATTGCCATTTTTTCCTGGAGGTGGTGTGGGATTAACTGGGAGATACTTTTTATATCCTAAAATCATACCTTCTTTTGCACTAAGCACTTGGTATGCTTCAGTATCTTTACACCAGTCTGCCGAACCATATTCTATATTTGCATATTCTTTCTTATTACTCATATTTAATAATAAAAGAACCATTGCAACTAGATAAACAACACCAATATTTCTAAATGTAAGAAAAAACTCACCAATATTTTCACCAGAAAAAGCAATTTTAAAATTATTACCAACATCTCCAACATTTTTCATAAAACTATTTAATACTGTATCACCAATAGAATTTCCAGCAATAGTTTCATACTTTGCTCTTGTCCAACTTGAGGCTAAAAATGAACATAACAATACTCCGATTATAAGTAGGGCAATCACAGTACTTTTACTTTTTTCCCACCAAGCTCTCACAAGATTTCCTCCTTTATTCTATCTTTCAACATCGGATTCTTTATGAATATGCAAATCCTCATTTGTAATAACTGCTTCTTCTATAACATTAATTTCTTTATCATTTTTTTCAAAACTCATTGCTGCCAATTTTAAATTACCCTTTTTCGCATTTTCAAAAACAGCTGTAACTATCAAATTATCATTAATATTTTTCAAAGATTTATTCCAGCCTATAAATTCTTCATTTGGTTTAACTGGTTCTGGTCCTGTATAAATGGCATCATCACCAGCTTTAACTTTAGTTTTATATAATTCTTTTCCATCATAGTTAACAAAAATTACTAAATATTCTTCCATAAAAAATCATTCCTCTCTTTCTTCATTCTACCATAGTGAAAGGTTATATTATTTCAAACTAACATTTATTCCCTATGTTTCAATAACTTGTAACGCTATATATGATTTTTTAGGTAAAAGTTTTACCTTTGCTCTAACCATATTTGATTCTTCGTCATAGTACAAAGTTGGTTTAACTTCGTCTGCAATTTCAGGATCAATAATTGAAATTGGTCTTTTAAAATTAGGAGTATATTTTATATCTTTATACTCTGTTTCTTGTTCACTATATAAAGTAGTATATTTTATCTTGGCCGTATTATTAGAAACTAACAGTTTATTATCTCTAAGTATTGCCATATTAAGACGTGCTTTTCCACCACCCAAAGTTACAAGAACAATATCTATATCTTTTGCATTTAAGGAAGCATCATTAACAAAAAAAGTCCTTTTTATTCCATTTTCAATTTCTTGCATCGCACAATCCAACTTCTGCAAAGTCCTATAAGTATTTTCTTCTCCATCAGGCTCAATTACCATAAAAGCAAGTGTACTTGTCTCATTAGAATCCAATATTGAAAAATTTCTAGTATCTTGTAATCCCATAAAAATTACTCCTTTTCCTTTGTTATATTTTTTCTCGGTTCAAAATCTGAAACCTTTGAAAGTTCATAAAATAAATTTGTTTCATCATCATTTAAAAATTTAGGGACCATTATTTGTATATTTAGTAATAAATCCCCTCTACCACCATTTTTATTCCAAAATCCATTATTAATAATTCTCAATTTTTCTCCTGATTGAATTCCACGCGGTACTTGAACTAAAATTGAAGAATCAATATTTTGAACAGTAACCTCTGCTCCGAATACAGCTTCCCAAGGAGAAATTTTTAAATCAGAAACAATATCTGAACCTTTTAATTCAAAAATATTGTCTTTCATAATATGAATTTTTATATACAAATCACCATTTTTACCACCATTTTTACCTGGTTTACCTTGAGCTGGTATTCTAATTTTTTCACCATTTCTTATCCCCTTTGGAATCTTTATAGTAATACTTTTCATCTTACCTTCTAAAGTTTTAAAAGCAAGTTTTTTTTCTGTTCCAAAAAAAGCCTCTTTTAAAGAAATATCAATTTGTGATTCTAAATCTTCACCAACAATAGAAATATTTTTAGCACTTGTTTTATTTTGCTCTTTTTTTCCAAACATAATTCCCATCATTTCTGAAAATCCATCTGAATTTATTTTTTCTTTTGTATCTTCTATAGTATCTTTTACTCTATAAAAGCCATGGATTCTATCATACTTTTTCTTTGAAGATTCATTACCTAAAACTTGATAAGCTTCATTTACATCCTTAAACTTTTCACTCGCAATCGCATTTCCTGGGTTTATATCAGGATGATATTTTTTTGCAAGTTTCCTATACGCATTTTTTATTTCTTCATCAGAAACGCGATCACTTTTCAATTCCAATATTTTATAATAATTTTTATATTTCAACTTACTTCATTCCTTACAAACTTACTATACTGTCTTCCTAGTTAGCCTCTTCCTATGTCAATTATATCATATAGAATTTATTTGTAAAGAATTTAAATCATAAAGCTCAAAAATTTATTACATAATAAAAAATAAATACACCTCCTATTAAATTAAACACAAAATTAATTTATTGTGTATTTATATAAAAAAGTGTATTTATAACTTAATAATTTGTACTTTATATTTCCAATGTTTTAACATTTTTATTTATATTTCTATATCATTTTTTACAGACATATTTATTTCTGAATCTTCTCCAGTCAAAATGCCATTTATAGAATTCATATAAAAGTCCTTTTTTTCACTTTCAGATTTTCCATTCATTAATTCATTTGTATGTTCAATCAGTCCTACAATATATTCTGGTTTATATTTATCCAACATTCCATCATTTACTAATCTATTTTTCACATCTTGAAATGGATTAGGCGAACTAGCATAAAGATAAGCAATCCAAAGGGGATAAGCTTTATCAAGTTTTGCTTCTGAAGCAAGAGCAAAACCATACGTAGGTGCTTCATCTTCTTTTTTCACTTCTCCATAACTTTTAGCAACATTTATGCTATCAATAATTCTTTGAAGTTTATCCATATCATATGGATCAACATGATATTTATCCATAAGGGCTTTCTTTTTATCATAACTCATTCCTACCGTGTCCATTGAGAACTCTATTAAAGAAATTCGAGCACCTATTTCTTTATTTATAACAATATTTGGTTCAAAGAAATTAGATGGAACCTCATTAATTTTGTCTTTAATTATATTGAGACTTTCGTCTGAAATATCTGCTAAATCTTCAACATTACCCGTATTAATAATTTTTAATATTTCAAAATCAGTATTCATATTACTTCACTCCTAACAATTTGCTACTTTAATTAGTATTCTAAGATTTTTAAATTATATCACTTATTTACATAAAATTCAATATTTTAAATGAGAAAAGTTTTAGTCACCTTACTTGATATAAATTCTTAAAAAATAAGCGATAGCTTTTACACTATCACCTATAAATGGTCTATTTTTTTACTCTTTTGCATAAGCAATAAATTTTTAAAAGTCTATTTTTTTATGCACTACTTTTCATTTCAAGCCTTAACTTATCTGCAATCATTGCGATGAATTCTGAATTAGTTGGTTTTCCTTTAGTTGCAGAAATTGTATTTCCAAACATTTCATTGTTTACGTTCATCTCTCCTCTAGACCATGCAACTTCTATTGCATGACGAATGGCTCTTTCAACTCTTGATGGAGTCGTTTTAAATTTCTTTGCAAGAGTTGGATACAAAATCTTTGTTATTGAATTAATTGTTTCAATATCATTCACTGCCAATATAATAGCTTCTCTTATATATTGATATCCTTTGATATGTGCAGGGACACCAACTTCATGCATAATTTTTGTAACCATACTTTCAATAGACTCATCTTCTTTTTTCATAATAGATATATGAGATGATTTAATTATGTTTTCTTGTGTTGGAACATTTTCAATTAATCCTTCATCTATTTCTCTAATACGCTGAATTAATGTATCTAAGTCAAAAGGTTTAATCATATAATATTGAGCACCCAATGCTAATGTTCTTTGAGTTATTGCATCTTGTCCAACAGCTGAAAGCATCATAAACTTTGTTTTTCTTGGTTTATTCAGTAGATCTAGCTTTTCTAGTACTCCTAAGCCATCTAGTTGTGGCATTATTACATCTAATAATGCTATATCTGGATTTAACTTCTCAATCATATCTATTGCATCTTCACCATTATGTGCCATACCAATTACTTTGATACCATCTTGTGCACTTAAAAATTTGTTTAAAATTTGTGCAAAGTCTACATTGTCATCTGCTATTGTAATAGTTGTTTCTTTTTGCATAATCCTTCCTCCTAACAATCTTCTAATTTTTACTACATTTAAGATTATACTACCAAAAAATGGAAATTGCAATAATAAAATGTAAAATTTTTCCAATTATTCATGATAGTATCTTGAAACTTCTTCATAATAACAATTTCTATTTGTGAATTCACTCAAATCGTGTAAAAATGTCTGTGTATAGGATTCCAGCACCAATACATTTATTTCTATTTTATCTATAAATTTAACATCTAAAATTTTTATGTTATTATTTTTACAATAATATTGCATAGAATTATAATTATCATATTCAATAATTACTTTATATTCTACACATAATTGCATTTTAATCTTCGTAATTTCATTTAAAGCAAGTTTTGTAGCACCCCCATAGGCGCGTACAAGTCCACCTGTTCCGAAGTAAAGTTCCTCCAAAGTACCTAGTTACAATTATAATTACATTTACTAATTTTTCACCTCTAAGTAAGTCTAAAATAGGTACACTTGCAGTGCCGACTTGGTTCTCCATCATCACTATATTTTTCAAAACCATTTGCTAATCTATAAGCAAAAGCATGATGATTTGCATCTCTATGAATTTTTTTTATTTCTGAAAGTTTTTCATTTGCATCATTTTCATCTTTTATATAAAAAACGTTTGCTATAAAACGAGATTTTTTTTCTGTTAATTCAGCAACAACATCTTCTTTTATTGTTAAAAATGATTCCTGCACGATTTCCTCACTTTCTGAGTTTCAACACTCTTACAATTATATTCTTGTTTATACTACAAAATCAAACATTTTTCATCTACTATTTATACCAAAAATCGACAAATCTTCATTCATAATAAGTTGCAAATTATATATGACTGCCGTGCAACGAAACCAGTACTCCAAGCAATTTGTAAATTAAATCCTCCAGTATAAGCATCTACATCTATTATTTCACCTG
>CAYNYD010000045.1:0-2734 GCA_964401375.1 uncultured Eubacteriales bacterium
AAAATTTTATTTTTAGGTATTTATAAAAAATAAAACAAATTAAAGAAAATTTTTCCAAAAAAATAAGGTAAAGATTAAAAACATCTTTACCTTAAAAGGTTAAAAATATTTATTCACCTTTGTATTCGGAAAGAGTAACTTCAACAGTCATAGTTTTGTTATCTCTAATTAATCCTATAGTAATTTTATCTCCAACTTCAAAATTTGAAACTTTAGAAGTAACATCCGAAGCATTTGAAACTACTTCATTGTTTACTGAAATAATTATATCATCTTTTTTTATTCCGGCTATATCAGCAGGAGAATCTTTAACAACACTATCTACTAAAGCACCGTAGTTTACTTGTGGGAAGAACATAGAATAAAATGGATTTTCATCAGTTGTATATGAAGTATCTTTTAATGAAACTCCTAAAAATGCTCTATTTGTTGCATATCCATGTTCTAGTAAATCATTGATTACGTCTTTAACATCATTTACAGGAATTGCAAAACCTAGCCCTTCAACGTCAATTCCTGAAGATTTTGCAACGACTAAACCGATTAATTCACCGTTTGCATTAAATAATCCACCACCAGAATTACCTGGGTTAATAGCAGCATTTGTTTGGATTAAATTCATTTTAGTTGAATCAATTGTGATTTCTCTTTCCAATGCACTTATTATACCATCAGTAACTGTTCCTCCTAATTGTCCTAGTGGGTTACCTATTGCGATTGCAAGTTCACCTACAACTAATTGACTTGAATCTCCTATAATAGCAGCGGTTAAATCTTTAGCATCAATTTTAATAATTGCGACATCAGTTTTTGAATCTTTGCCGACTAAAGTTGCATCATATTGTGTACCATTTCGTAATGTGACTTGGATTGAATTTGCTCCACTTATAACATGGTTATTTGTCAAAATATATCCATCTGGAGAAATTATTACTCCGCTTCCATTTCCTTCTTGAGTATAAGTATAATAACCATATATTGTTGATTGCGTTTGTATAGTAATTTCAACAACAGAGTCAGCACATTTTTTAACAACCTCTGAAATATCTGTGTGAGCTACTGAATAAGTCCCTGAAGTATTAGATGTTTGTATTACAGGTGCGTTTTTATTTGAAGTTGAAGCATCTTTTCCATTATGAAATGCTGAGTAAATACTTCCAGATGCAAATCCAACACTAAGTAAAAGCACGACACTTAAAACTTTAGAAAGTATTCCTCCTACATGACTTGATGATGGCCCATCCATTTCTTCATAAATTTGTTCACGATTATAATTATTAAAAAATGACATATTTATCCTTCCTTTCAAAAATTGTTGAATATTTTCTTATTATGATATATACTAAAACTATATTATCATAGTAATCTTATTCTATGATACTAATATGTATTATACATGAAAAAATTATGAAAAACAATTATAAATTTTTGGAGAATGCTGATTGATACGATTCTGTAAAGGATATCGTTCATTTACATTTAATATATAAAAATATAGTTGAATAATTAAAGAACTTTGGAAGGAATGAAAACAAGAATGAAAAAGTATAAACATTATGATGCACTACAAAATCAAAAAATAAATTATCAAGAACTATCTCAAGATATAAAATATGAAGTTTCGATATTAGGTGGATTGGATATTTTTACAGATGCACATGTTCAAGGTGTTGTAGATACTACAACTAAAATTTGTGAGCATATGAAAATGGATTATGCAACTTTAAAGCATTGTGTTTTATGTGCATATTTGCATGATGTGGGAAAAATAATGATACCTAATGAAATTTTACAAAAGGCTGGAAAACTAACTGATGAGGAATTTGAAATTATGAGATCTCATACAATTTATGGTTACGATATTTGCATGAAACGTAAAGAGACAAAAAAATATGCTCCTGTTGCAAGATGGCATCATGAAAGTTTTGATGGTAGTGGTTATCCAGATAAGTTAGTTGGAAATCAAATTCCATTTGATGCTTCGTTAATTAAAGTGGCAGATGTATACGATGCATTAACAAGAAGAAGACAATATAAAGAAGGTTTTAAGCAAAGCAAAGCTGTAGGTATGATGATTGATGATGTGAAAAAAAATAGAATGAGTGCTAAAATTTTAATATATTTGGTTGAGTATATTTTAGATGAACTTTATTATAAAATTTATAATACTAAAAGTAATATAGAACAATTTGAAGATAAAGTAAAAACATTACATGATGTTGAAAAAATATATAAGGAAATTTATGATAGAGGTTTTAATCCTAAGTTAGAAAAAAAATTGAAGAAATATGAATTAGCTCCTGGTTATGATATGAGTACAAATGCAAATTTATTAGTTTTGAAGCAAAAGGCATTAGAAAGGGAAAAAAATAATTTGGATGAATTAAAAGAAGAAAAGAGAATAATTCAAGATCAATATGAAGAATTATATGAATTAGCTAAAAAAGAAAATTGGTATGAAGATGAAAAGTATTATAAATAGGATTTTAAGCCTTAGTTTAACATAAGAAAGCCCGTGTTTACTGTTTGACACGGGTTTTCTGTACAATATGCAGTATTAGCAATTTTAGGCAACAAAATATGTTGAAAATTCTTCCAAAAACTTAGAAATAATACCCCAAAACAGTACCATACATACTATAATAATAATATATGATATAGCTAAACCCCTTGCATAATTTTTTCGGTTTACATTTTCTCCTGCAAAGCAAAAAATAATAACACAAATTTGTCC
>CAYNYD010000045.1:2834-9575 GCA_964401375.1 uncultured Eubacteriales bacterium
TTATTAGTTTTTTGTTTCTGTTTTACATTTGTTTCTGTATCTTTAGCTGATGTTGGAGATTTTGAATCTTATGATGATTCAGATTTTGATTCAGATTGGGATTCGGGATGGGATTCAGGTGGAAGCTATGGTTCGACTTATTATGGGGGACCTGTTTTTTTAGGTGGTAATGTTGGCACAGTTATATTTTTAATAGTAATGGTAGTTTTTTTTGCCGTTTCTATTTATAATAAAAAAAATAAATCAAAAAATAGAGGAAATTATAGCAGTTCCTATAATAGTAATCGCCCTAGAACAAATGTGAATTCTACTGGATACACTAGAAGTCAAGTTAGAAGTGAAGCTGTTGCAAGCAAAGTAAGAGAAGTAGATAGTCAATTTAATGATGAACAATTTTTATCTTGGGTTGCAAATTCATTTGTCAAATTACAAACGGCATGGTCTAAGAGGGATTGGGAAGAGATTAGACCACTTGAATCAGAGTCACTTTTTGAACTACATTCTAATCAACTTAAAGGATATGTAGAAAGAAAACAAATAAATAAATTAGAACGAATTTCGGTTAATTATACAGAATTAGTTAGCTTTTCACAAGATAATGAAAAAGATATTTTGGTTGTTGCCCTTAATTCATCTATGATAGATTATATTATTGATGAAGAAACAGGGAAAATATTAAATGGAGATAATTTTAGAAGATTGACTAATACATATAAATTAACTTACATTAGAAAACGAGGTATATTAACTGAAGGTGGAACAGGAGAGGTAAAAACTACAAATTGCCCAAACTGTGGAGCACCTACAAAAATAACTTCTGCTGGTAAGTGTGAATATTGTGGTGCAGTAATAACAACAGGAAATCATGACTGGGTATTAAATAATATGGAAAGATTTTAAAATAGTACAATTAAATCCTAATTGTTAGTAAAAAATTAACAATTGGGATTTTCTTTTTTGATTTAATATGTTAAAAAATGTATGAAATAGGTATTTAGTTGCATTGATTTACTCTATAAAATATGATACAATGACAAACGTATATGGATTTAAAATTTTAGGGAGGCAATTTTAAATGCAAGAATATATTACTATAAGGGGAGCAAAAGTTAATAATTTAAAAAATATAGATATAGATATTCCAAGAAATAAGCTTGTTGTAATTACAGGCTTGAGTGGTTCAGGAAAATCTTCACTCGCTTTTGATACAATATATGCAGAGGGGCAACGAAGATATGTTGAAAGCTTATCTTCTTATGCTAGAATGTTTTTAGGAATAATGGAAAAACCAGATGTAGAACTTATTGAAGGATTATCTCCAGCCATTTCAATTGACCAAAAGACAACATCTAAAAATCCTAGATCAACTGTTGGCACTGTTACAGAGATATATGATTATTTAAGGCTTCTATATGCAAGAATTGGAATTCCACATTGTCCTAAATGTGGAAAAGTTATTAAACAGCAAACAATTGATCAAATAGTTGATAGTGTAATGGATTTACCAGAAGGAACTAAAATTCAAATTTTATCTCCAGTGGTTAGAGGGAAAAAGGGAGAATATTCAAAATTATTCGAAGATGCAAAAAAGGATGGCTTTGTTAGAGTTCGTGTAGATAAAGAAGTATATGAATTAGGTGAAGATGAAATTAATTTGGATAAAAAGAAGAAACATAATATAGAGATTATTGTAGATAGACTTGTTGTAAAACCAGAAATTAGAAATAGAGCAAATGATTCTATAGAAACAGCTCTTAAATATGGTAATAAATTAGTTATCATTGATGTTATTGGGGGAGAAGAATTATTATTTTCACAAAATTATGCCTGTCCTGATTGTGGAATTAGTATTGAAGAGTTAACACCAAGACTTTTCTCTTTTAATAATCCTTTTGGTTCGTGTCCAACTTGTGGTGGAATTGGCAATTTGATGAAAATGGATCCCGATTTAGTAATGCCAGATCATGAAAAAACGCTTATAAATGGTGGTATTAAAGGAATGGGTTGGAGTCTTGAAAAAGATAGTATGGGACTTATGTATATTTATTCTTTGGGTAAACATTATAAAGTTGATGTAACTAAGCCTATAAAAGATTTACCAAAAGATTTTTTAGATAAAGTATTATATGGAACTGGTGAAGAGAAAATTGATTTTGTATATGAAAGTAAATCTGGAACTAGAAAATTTACTTCGCCTTTTGAAGGCATAATTAATACAATGGAAAGAAGATATAAAGAAACAAGCTCGAATGGAATGAGAGAATTTTATGAACATTATATGACTTCATCTTCATGTCCAGATTGTAAAGGGGCAAGACTTAGAAAAGAGGCTTTAGCAGTTACAGTCGGCAAAAAGAATATTTATGAGTTAACTTCACTTTCGATTGTTGAAATTAAAGATTATATAAGTAAGTTGAAATTATCTGAAAAAGAAAAAATGATAGGAGAGCAAATTTTTAAAGAGCTTCATGCAAGGTTACAATTTTTAATTGATGTTGGTTTGGAATATTTAACTTTATCAAGGAATGCTGGTACTTTATCTGGAGGAGAAGCACAAAGAATTAGACTTGCCACGCAAATTGGTTCTGGGCTTATGGGAGTGTTATATATACTTGATGAACCAAGTATTGGACTTCATCAGAGAGATAATGAAAAACTTATTGCAACATTAAAAAAACTTAGAGATATGGGAAATTCTTTAATTGTTGTAGAGCATGATGAAGACACAATGTATGCTGCAGACTATATTGTGGATATTGGACCAGGTGCAGGAGTTCATGGTGGAAGAGTTGTTGCAAAAGGCACTGTTGATGAAATAAAAGAAAATCCTAATTCTATAACGGGAAAATATTTAAAAGGTGATTTAAAAATTCTTGTTCCAGAAAAAAGGAGAAAGGGAAATGGAAAGTCAATTGAAATAGTAAAAGCCAGTGAAAATAATTTACAAAATATAAATGTAAAAATTCCACTTGGTGTTATGACGGTGGTTACTGGAGTTTCTGGTTCTGGCAAATCTTCTTTAATTAACGAAGTTTTATATAAACGTTTAGCAAATGAATTAAATGGAGCAAGTTTAAAAGCTGGCAAATGTGAAAAGATAAAAGGAATAAATAATTTAGATAAAGTAATTAATATAGACCAATCTCCAATTGGCAGGACTCCACGTTCAAATCCTGCAACTTATACAGGTGTATTTGATTTAATTAGAGATTTATTTGCAGAAACTAATGAAGCTAAGATGAGAGGGTATTCAAAGGGTAGATTTAGTTTTAATGTGCCTGGAGGAAGATGTGAAGCTTGTGAAGGTGATGGAATAGTAAAAATTGAGATGCACTTTTTGTCTGATGTTTATGTACCTTGTGATGTGTGTAAAGGAAAAAGGTACAATAGAGAAACATTAGAAGTTAAATATAAAGGCAAAAATATTTCAGATGTTTTAGATATGACTGTTGAAGAAGCTTTAGATTTTTTTGCTAATATTCCAAAAATTAAAACTAAATTACAAACTTTATATGATGTCGGACTTGGATATATTAAACTTGGGCAATCATCAACCACATTATCTGGTGGTGAGGCTCAAAGAGTTAAACTTGCAACAGAGCTTTGTAGGAAATCTACAGGAAAAACTTTATACATTCTTGATGAACCTACAACAGGTCTTCATATTGCTGATGTGCATAGACTTATTGATATTTTACAAAGATTAGTAGATGGTGGAAATAGTGTTATTATTATAGAGCATAATTTAGATATAATAAAAACAGCTGATTATATAGTTGATTTAGGACCTGAAGGTGGTATTGGTGGGGGACAAGTAGTTGCAACAGGAACACCAGAACAAATTGCTAAAATTGAAAGTTCTCATACAGGAAGATTTTTGAAGAAATATTTGAAATGAAATATTTAGATTTAGTTTCTATAATTACGTAACATAAAATGCACACAAAAAGTTCACATAATAGTATCGCAAAGTCCTTGGGGCTGTATGTGTTTATTACATAAATATGTTTTGACAAAATCCGATTTTTATGTTATACTTTGTTTGTACAATAAAGAGAGAAGGGATGTATGCTTTCTCAAAAAAATAGGGGTGGTTATTAGTGATAGAAAAGAGCAATATTAATGAAGTAAAGAAAAATATAGAAGGTTGTGTAGGCCAAAAAGTATTACTTCGTGGTAGCTTAGGAAGAAATAAAACCTTTGAAAAAGAAGGGACCTTGGTTAGTACTTATACAAATCACTTTTTAGTAAAACTTGAAGATAGTGTTATAAAAGAGAACTTTAGCTATGTAGATGTGCTATCTAATAGAGTAGAACTAGAGATAGCAGATAACAATGGAAACTACTCTTCTATACTTAATACCATGACAAATCCGAATAAGATAGTTTTGTAATTTTATTGTATTCAAAAAATATGGGTATTCTTTTTTAAGAATGTCCATATTTTTTTGGAATATTTTTATAGTGTAATAAATATCTTTTATTAAAAGAAATGTAATAAATTTAATATGTATATAAAATCCATATTAAATTTATTATAAAAATAATAGGAGGTATTATTATGTGTGCTGAGACAATTAATGAAACAATTAATGTTTGCAAATATGTTGGTAATCAAAGGGTAACGAAAACAATAGAAGGCGAGGTTGTTCTACAAGATATTAAACCAGATATTTTGAGTGTTGTAAAAATTACAAGAGAAATTTGTATTAGTAAAAAAGTTATTGAAGATAATCGAATTAGAGTAGATGGTACAGTAGATGTATGTATTGTATATATATCTGATGATGAGACTAATTCTGTTAGAGGAATGAATTCTTGTATTAATTTTTCTGAAGTAATTGATTTTAATGGTGTAAATTCTGATTCTATAATTAAGTTTAAGTATAATGGAGGGCCCATTGAATACAAAGTTATTAATGGTAGAAAAATTTCTATTAAGTGTAACTTGAATTTTAATGTAAAGGCTTTTAATAATTGTGAGATTAATATTATTAAAGGGATAATGAATGATGAAGATATGCAACTTCAAAAAGTTAATAGAAATATATGTAGCCCCATTATGAGAAATGTTAGTCAAGTTGAGTTGAATGAAAATGTGAAATTAAATGACAGTAATTCACCAATCAGTGAAATATTAAATTATAATATTAATCTTACTAATAAAGAATATAAATTAAGTTATAATAAAGTTTTAGCTAAAGCAGAAGCAAAAATTAAAATTGTTTATATTGCTGATAATGAAAAACAAAATATTGAAACATTTGAAACAAGTATACCAGTTATGGGATTTATTGATGTTGATGGAATTGATGAAAATGATAATGTATCAATTGATTATGAAATAAAAAATTTATACATAAAACCTTATTATCAGGATATGCAATCTAATGCTATTTCAGTAGAAAGCATTATTGATGTAATTGTATTTTCAAATGAAAATAGAGACATTGAATTAATAACAGATTTTTATACACCTAATTCAAATTTAAAGACAGAAAATGAGAATGTTAATGTATTAAAAAGATTGATTGATAGAGAAGAATGTATTGAATTAACTCAAGCATTAGTTGTTCCAGATTTAGATGCTACAAATGTTTTAAATATTGATGGTAATCTAAAGATCAATGAAAGTAACATTTTAAATGGAAAAATTGCAATTACAGGAAATATAGACGTAAATATTTTTTATTCTAAAAAGGATAGCCATATTGCTGAAAATAAAAAATTAGATTTACCGTTTCAACAAGTTGTTAAAATAGATGAATTGACTAACGAAATGAATCCTATAATAAATATAAGAATTGATGATATGCAATACAAGGTAAGTGGTGAAAATCAAATTCAAGTGGTTATTAAGCTTATTGCAAATGTTGTGGCTGATGAAGAAGTTGAAATTAATAGCATAACAAAATTAGAAGTAAGTGATGAAGAATTACCTTCAATGCCAAGTATTGTAATATACTACGTTAAACCAGGTGATTCCTTATGGAGTATTGCTAAACAATTTAGAAACACAATTGATCACATAAAAGAAATAAATGAATTGAAAGATGATATTATATATCCAGGACAGAGGCTTTTAATTCCTAGATTGCAAACCAGAGATTCAATGAGCCCATTAATGTAATTATGAATGGAGAAGAGACAAAATGTAGAACAGAAAAATTAAATATAAAAAAAAAGAATTGGAAATTAAGAATTTTTTTGAGTATTATTTTAATAATTATTATTACTAAATTTAGTACAAATCTTATCAAACCCACTCTTGTAGCACTTTGCAAAGTAAGTTCAGAAAGTCTTGCAACTTCAGTAGCAAATAATGTTGTACAGGAGGTTATGAGTGGTTTAGGCTATTTAGATTTGGTTACATTAGATAGAGACGAAGAAGGGAATATTTTGGCATTAAGAGCCAATGTAATTGAAATGAATAAAATTTCTTCAGAGATAACAATGCTTATACAAAAGCAATATTTAGAATTAGAAGATATGTATATAAAGATTCCTATTGGAAATTTTATAGGAAATGAACTTTTAGCAGGATGGGGACCCAATATAGTAGTTAAAATTGTACCAGTTGGAACTGTTTCTACAGATTATAAAACGGAATTTATATCTACAGGAATCAATCAAACTAGACATAGAATTTATTTGCAAATAAAGAGTGAAATGACACTTATTGCTCCTTTTGCAAATGAGACAGTAGAAGTAGTGAATAATGTTATTGTTGCTGAAACAGTA
>CAYNYD010000046.1:0-9346 GCA_964401375.1 uncultured Eubacteriales bacterium
TTACTTACTAAAAATTCATGAGCAACGGCATCAGGATTTTGCCTTTCTTCATCAACTTTGTAGTTTAATTCCCTCATAACATCATCACTTAAATATTCTGAAAGCTCTTTTAAAATAGGTATTATTTCTGGATAATTATTCATAATATTTTCATTTACAACAGGTATTGCATGATATGGCAAGAAGAAATTTTTATCATCTTCTAATACTACCAAATCATATTTTTTTAGCAATCCATCTGTTGAATAAGCATCTATAACATGACTCTCTTTATTTATTAAAGCAGTATATCTTGGTGCTCCATCTATTGGAATTACCTCTTTAAAATTTATAGGATACATTTTTGAAAGTCCCACATAACAATCATTTCTTTCCATAAAAGTAAGTGTTGGTGAAAATATTAATTCATTAGATACTTCACTTAAATCACTTATCGTTTTTAAATTATATTTTTCTTGAGTCTCTTTTGTAACTGCTAATGTATATGTATTATTAAAATTTAAATCATCTAGTACATATAAGTTAAATTTATCTTTCATTTCCTTTTTAGTTATATCATATACTTCTTGCACATTACTATTTGGTTCATGCTTTAATACACTACCATAAATTGTTCCAGTATAGTCAATGTACAAATCTATATCATTTTCTTGAATAGCCCCCAAAACTATCGTTGATGAACCTAATGATAATTTTTGATTTACTTTAATATCTGTTTTAGATTCAACAAGTTGTTTTACCATATGAGACAAAATTTCTTGTTCAGTAAAATCCATACTCCCTATCGTTATTTGTTTACTTGAACTTTCAGGTTTTATAAAACTTCCAACAAACATTCCTAATACCGAAATAGCAACAATAATTAAAATAATTTTTTGAATAATAGGTTTCTTAAAGAAAGACACCTTTCCTGAATTTCTTTCATTCTTTGGTGTTACTAAGTTTTCAACAATACTTGCTATATAATCTATAAACAAGGCAAGTAAACATGCTGGAATAGCACCAGCTAATATTTGTGCATTATTTACTGAACGAATTCCTGCATAAACTAAATATCCTAAACCTCCTGCTCCAACAAAAGCAGCAAGAGTCATTAAACCAACAGCACTAACAGCCGATATTCTAATTCCTGCCATTATAACAGGAAGTGCTAATGGAATTTGAATTTTTGTAAGCACTTGCCATTTCGTCAGTCCTATACCAGTCGCAGCTTCCAATGTTTGTTCATTTATACTTTTTATTCCTGTATACGTATTTTTTATTATTGGCAAAAGTGAATACAATACAACCATAACTATCGCTGGCAATGTTCCAATTCCCAAAAAAGGAATTGTAAAACCAAGTAAAGCCATAGATGGAATAGCTTGTACTATATTAGCTAAACCCAATATAGGCTTTCCAAGTTTTTTTACATAGCTAATTAATATACCTATTGGAATTCCAATAATTATTGCAAGTGCAACAGCAATTACTGTTAATTCTATGTGTTCTACAAGTAATGATAATATTTGAGAAGAATTACTTTGTACATAATTAATAAAATCCATTATTTATCCTCCTTCTCTAAAAATTGCTGACTTAAAGAAGTAATAAGACTACTTCTTGTTATAAGACCCCTTAATATTCCATCATCATCTGTTACAGGTAAGGTCGCAATTTTATTATCATCAATAACTTTCAATAAACTAACAATTGAATCTTCTGGTTTTGCTGTTATAAAATCATTTTCAATAAAATCCTTTGCACATTTATTTTCATAATTTACATTTGTTAAGCTAGAAGCATAAAGTATTCCTTTTAATTTTCTATCTTTATCAATAATCATTAAACTATCTACTCTTGACATTTTCATTTTATTTAGGCAATAAAATATTGAAAATTCCTCTCTGCAAGTAATTGGATTATCTATCATTATATCTTTTACTTTTATCAAATTAGGAGATGTCCAAATTCTATTTTTACCCACAAAATTTTTTACAAAATCATTTGCAGGATGTTTTAAAATCATTTCAGGAGTATCATATTGAACTAACTTTCCACCATCCATAATTGCAATTTTATTTGAAATTTTTATAGCCTCATCCATATCATGAGTAACAAAAATTATTGTTTTAGAATATTTTTCTTGTAATTTCATAAGTTCATCTTGAAGAGTTATTCTAGTAACAGGATCTAAAGCACTAAAAGGTTCATCCATTAATATAATCTTTGGATCGCTTTCGAATGCACGTGCTATTCCAACTCTTTGTTGTTGTCCCCCAGAAAG
Organism: uncultured Eubacteriales bacterium; assembly: GCA_964401375.1. GTDB lineage: Bacteria > Bacillota > Clostridia > TANB77 > UBA1234 > UBA1234. The sequence continues at coordinate 2,267 of CAYNYD010000046.1, forward strand.
CTCAGAAGGATAGCGGTTTAAAAATTCATCTGCATCAAGACCAACCATTTCCATCATTTCTTCTGTCCTAGAATTAATTTTTTTAGAATTGACCTTTTCTATTTTTAAAATTAACTCAATATTTTCTTTTATAGTCATATGTGGAAATAAGCCTGTTTGCTGTATTACATACCCTATGCTTCTTCTTAAAGAAATTGGATTCATATGTTTTATATCTTTATCGTCAATCGTAATTTTTCCTGATGTAGGTTCTATTAATCTATTAATCATTTTAAGTGTAGTGGTTTTCCCACAACCACTTTCACCAATTATTGTAGTTATAGCGTTATCTTCAATTTCAAAGCTGACATTTTGCAAAACTTTTTTATCTTTATATGCTTTACACACTTTATCAAACTTTATCACTTTTTATCACCATCTTTATATATTTTCTTTGTAAATTAATCTTATATGATTAAGAAATATCTAATATTATTACTTTTTATATTTATCTACTACAAAAAATTACGGCCTACGTATAAAATTATAGAGCAACAATTTATAGATAAGCCAAAAATCAAAATTGCCATATCTCCCAATAAAATCATAGCATAAGAAAAAATGATTGTAAAGTTAATAACACTTGCTTTATAAATTTTTAATTGTATAATCAATTATTCAATTAAAAAAGTCCAAAAAAATGGGATTCGTATTACTAATTCATAGCATGAATCCCATTTTCAATTATAATTAATTTCAAACTTAGGTTTTATATTATTTTAAACAATTTAATTTATAAAAAATAAGAAATTTTTTAATAATTCTCTGCCTTAATTTCAAAGTAAGCTTTTGGATGAGCACATACTGGACATACCTCTGGAGCTTGTTTACCAATTACAATATGCCCACAATTTCTACATTTCCAAATTCTATCTCCATCTTTACTAAATACTAAGCCATTTTCAACATTTTCTAATAATTTTTTATATCTTTCCTCATGTTCTTTCTCTATTTTTCCTACAGCTTCAAAAAGATAAGCAATTTTATCAAATCCCTCTTCTTTAGCTTCTTTAGCCATTCTATCATACATATCAGTCCACTCAAAGTTTTCACCTTCAGCAGCTGCCTTTAAATTTTCAACAGTAGTTGGAACATCTCCATTATTTAAAAGCTTAAACCATAATTTTGCATGTTCTTTTTCGTTATCAGCTGTTTCTTGGAATATAGCTGCAATCTGCTCATATCCTTCTTTTTTAGCTTTACTTGCAAAATAAGTATATTTATTTCTTGCCTGAGACTCACCAGCAAAAGCTTCTAATAAATTCTTTTCTGTTTTTGTGCCCTTTAATTCACTCATATTTTTAACCTCCTAATTAGTTTTATAATAGTTTTTATATTATATTTAAAACCATCTTTTGTCAATAGGGACGCCAAAATATTAACTATAGTTGTTATTTAAATATAGCACTTTTAAGCTTCTTTATAACATTAAAAAATTTATATATGCTATACAAAAAACTGTTATTTTTCCGTATATACACGCAAAATAACAGTCTAAAACTTCTTAAATAATTTTTTTAATCCAGCAGTTAAATCAATTTTTTTAAATAAATCTACATCTCCAAATAAAATATCTTGCCAATTTCTCTTTTTTACCAATGCATATTGTGTTGTTTGCGTAGTTTCAGGCTCATATGAAAAAGTTTTCATATTTACTGGATTTGACGCAATAAATTCTTGCATATTATATATTTCCACACCATCATTTTTCAATGCTGAAACTTCTTCTTGAGTATTAACAAAACCAATCCCTTTCACAGTATTTTCAGTAATATTTTTAGTATTTTCTAAATTTTCATCACCTTGAGGCATAAACATCTGTGGCTTGCCATACTCTCCAATTGAAGCATTATGAATCGTTGACAAATTAGATTTATCATTAGCTTTTGTATGTTGTTCATTTAATTCACTTGATAATCTATGTCTATTTTTCTTTGCTTTCAATTTTTAACACCTCTTTTTCTTCTGTATTTCATAATTCTAACCTTACATTTTTATTCTATAACTATTTTCACCTTATTGCAACATAATTAATGTTACAATTTCATTACATTTTTATTACAATTATTGTCTTTACTCTCTATTTAATAATCATTAGCTCTAAGTGTAGCAATGAATAATTACTGTTTGCATGATTTTCCTATTTAATCCATAAAATAGCAAAATATTTCATCGCCACACTTTGAGCTATAATTTAAATATATTTACTCAACTGAAACTATAACTTTATCGTCTTTATAATCAATTTTAGCAGTATCTCCATCTTTAATATTACCATCTAATATTTCTTCAGCCAATTTATCTTCAACCAAATTTTGAATCGTCCTCTTTAATGGTCTTGCACCATATACTGGGTCAAATCCAACTTTTGCAATGTGTTTTTTCATATCTTTAGTTACTTTAACTTTAATATTTCTTTCAGATAATCTACTAACAGAAGTTTCTATCATTAAATCCGTAATCTTCTCAATCTCATCTTCATTTAATTGTTTAAATACAATTATCTCATCAACACGATTTAAAAATTCTGGTTTAAATTCTTTTTTCAATTCTGACATAACACTACTTTTTATTTCTTCATATTTTTTAATACTTTTATTAGATTCTCCATTAAATCCAATTGCCTTTTGATCGCTTATATTTCTAGCACCAATATTTGAAGTCATAATAATTACCGTATTTTTAAAATCAACAACTCTTCCTTGAGAATCTGTAAGCCTGCCATCATCAAGTATTTGAAGCATTATGTTAAAAACATCTGGATGAGCCTTTTCTATTTCATCAAACAAAATTACACTATATGGTTTTCTTCTTACTTTTTCGGTTAATTGCCCACCCTCATCATAGCCTACATATCCTGGAGGTGAACCAATCAATTTAGAAACAGTATGTTTTTCCATATATTCAGACATATCAACTCTGATAATAGCATTTTCATCACCAAATAAACACTCTGCTAAAGCTTTGCAAGTTTCCGTTTTTCCAACACCAGTAGGACCTAAAAACATAAATGAACCTATAGGTCTCTTTGGATCTTTTAAACCAACTCTACTTCTTCTAATAGCTTTACATGTTGCAATAATTGCTTCATCTTGGCCAATAACTCTTTTATGAAGTTCATCTTCCAATTTCTTTAATCTTTCTGTTTCTGCTTCTGTTAATTTGCTAACTGGAATACCAGTCCAACTTGCAATAACCTCAGCAATTTCATTTTCTCCAACCTCAGTAGTATTAATTTGATTCTTTTGCTCCCAACTTATTTTTTCTTTTTCTAATTTTTCCTTTTCTCTATGCTCTTTATCTCTTAACTTAGCTGCATTTTCAAAATCTTGTGCATTTATTGCATCTTCTTTTTCTTTTATAATTTCTTGTATCTTTGCCTCAATCTTTTTAACCTCTTTAGGTGCAGTAAGCGATTTTAATTTAACTTTTGAAGCAGCTTCGTCCATTAAATCTATTGCTTTATCTGGCAAATATCTATCATTAATATATCTAGCAGATAGTTCTGCAGCAGCCTTTATAGCTTCATCTGTAATTTTAACTTTATGATGAGCTTCATATTTATCTCTAATTCCTTTTAATATTTCTATAGTTTCCTGCACAGTAGGTTCTCCAACAGTAACTGGTTGAAATCTTCTTTCAAGTGCAGCATCTTTTTCTATATATTTTCTATACTCATTCAATGTAGTTGCACCAATAACTTGAATCTCTGCCCTAGCAAGAAGTGGCTTTAAAATATTAGCTGCATCTATAGCTCCCTCTGCTGCACCAGCCCCAACAATTGTATGAATTTCATCAATAAATAGAACTATGTTACCTGCCTTTTTTATTTCCTGCAAACATTTCTTTAACCTTTCTTCAAAATCACCCCTATACTTTGCACCAGCAACCATAGACGAAATATCTAAACTTACAATTCTTTTATTTTTTAAATTTTCTGGCACTTCACCATCAATTACTTTTTCTGCAAGTCCTTCTGCGACAGCTGTTTTTCCAACACCAGGTTCACCAATTAAACAAGGATTATTCTTAGTTCGTCTGCTAAGTATTTGTATAATTCTTTCTATCTCATTTTCTCTTCCAATAATAGGATCTAGTTTACCATTAGCTGCTTCCTCTGTTAAATCTTTTCCATATTGATTTAACGTTGGTGTTTGATTATTTGAAAAACTTTTCTTTGTAGTATTTGTATTTCCATTATTTTCCTCTGATAGTGTTTTCAATAAATCACTAAATAATTTTTGTATATCTACACCTAATTCAGTAATTATTCTTGATGCAACGCTATCTCCTTCTTTCATAATTGCTAAAAGTAAATGCTCTGTTCCTATAAAATTGTTATTCAATCTTTTAGCTTCTATAAAACTAATTTCTATAACTCGCTTAGTTCTTGGTGTAAAACCTTTTGGAACTTCTTCTAAAGGTTCACCACTTCCAATTAAATCTTCAATTAAGTTAATAACCTTTTCTTCCGAAATTCCTTGTTCACTTAAAACTCTATAAGCTAAGCCATTTCCTTCACGAATTAATCCTGCTAAAAGATGCTCTGTTCCAATATAATTATGACCTAATTCAGCAGCAATTTCTCCAGCAAGCTCAATAGCTCGCTCTGCTCTATTAGTAAATCTATACATCATAGGCCTACACTTCCTCCTTTAAATTTATTTTATAATTTCCTTTATTAATTCAGCTCTTTTAATATCTCTTTCACTTTCATCAAACTTAGACTTAAAATATTTTTGAAGATTATTTGGTTTTGCAAGTGTACGAATTTTATTAACTTTTTCTGAATCTATATCCTTAATTATACCCATATCAACCCCTAATTTAACAATAGAAATTAACCTTGCACATTCATTGTAATCCATCTTTTTAGCATATAATAAAGTTCCATACATTCTTGAGACTTTATCCTCAAACACAATTCCACGCTTCTTCAAAAGAGTTCTTGCTTCTTTTTCATTTTTTATCAAAGTATCTGTTATCTTTTTAATATTATTTATAATCTCTTCTTCAGTAACACCTAAAGAAACTTTATTAGATACTTGATACATATCTCCTATTGCTTCAGAATTTTCTCCATAAACACCTCTAACTGTTACATTAACTTTATTTATAACATCAAGTATTCTTTGTATTCTTCCAGTGAGTCTTAATGCTGGAAGATGAAGCATTACTGAAACTCTTAACCCAGTTCCCAAATTAGTTGGACAAGTTGTTAAATAGCCATATTTATCATTATATGCATATGGCACAACTTTTGAAATTTCGTTATCAATTTTTGAAGCAATATTAAACGTATTTTCAAAATCTAAGCCTGGTTTAACAACTTGAATTCTAATGTGGTCTTCCTCGTTTATCATTACACAAACACTTTCATCATCATTCAATAAAAATGCTGCATTTTTCTTATTTAAAATATCTTTACTCAAAATATGTCTTTCAACTAAACTCATTTTTGTTATATCATCAATATCAGATAATTTGCATAACTTCAAATTATCTATTTTTACTTTACTAAATTTGTCTATCAATTCTTCTTCATCTTTTTGTGTCATTCTTGCTTCAAATTTTATACCTTTAATATTTCTAGCATATCTAATTCGTGTACTAACTACTACGTCAGATTCTTTACCATTTTCAAAATACCAACTCATTTTAATCCTCCTAGTTTTTGTGAATTTAATTTTCTTTTTCACCTCATATCCCACTAAAAAAGAACTTTTACTTGCAAAGTTTTTTGCAAACTTAATTTTCTTTTTCACCTCAACTATTACTTTTCTAATTCTTTTATTTTATCTCTTATTTTAGCTGCTTCTTCATACTCTTCTTTTTCAATACATTCTTTAAGTTTAGCTTTTAATTTTTCAACTTCACTTTCTTCCTGTCTATCATCTTTTCTTTTATTTATAAGATGTCTATTATTTCCGTGAATCCTATTAAGTACATTATCTAATCTATTAGAAAATGTATCATAACAATCCTCACAACCTAACAAACCAGTTTTAGAAAATTCATCATAAGTCATTCCACAAGTATTACATTTTGTGATTTCAGGCATACTAATTGTTTTTAACCCTGTAAAATCATCAAAGAAACTAGAAAACACATCATTAATTCCAAAATTAAAATTCATACCAATATTCATTTCATTTGCACATTCATCACATAAAAATAATTCTGTTTTATCTCCATTTATCACTTGCGTATATCTAACATTCGCATTATTCTTACCACAATTTTGACATTTCATAAAAAAACTCCACCTTTCTAATTAATAATATTGACTAACATATTTTTAATAATTCGTGCTCTAACTTCATCTCTATATTCAATAGGTAAATTTAAAACTTTGTCATTAGTTGCAACCTTCATTAATTTTGCCATATCATTTGTAATTATTTTATAATCAAGTAAATCATTAATAATTATATCCGCTTCCTGCTGAGTTATAACATTATTTATTGAATTAATTATATGCATAATATATTTATTATTTGTAACATCAATTCTTTTTATCTTGATATTACCTCCACCACCTCGCTTACTTTCTACATAATAACCCCTTTCTGGACTAAATCTAGTTGAAATTACATAGCTTATTTGAGAGGGCACACAATTAAAATACTGTGCAAGTTCATTTCTACCAAATTCTGTAACATCACCATTTTCATCCATCAAATCTTTTATATATTGTTCTATTAAATCAGATAGTCTCAAGTCATCATCTCCCCTTTGTTTAACTTTGACTTTCTTTGACCTTTCTACAACTTATTATACAACGATTTTTAAAATTGTCAATAGATAAATATTTTTTTAATAAGGAATAAAATAACAACACATTCCATTATGCCAATATGCGAATGTGTTGTTATACTTTTATGTAGTGGTAACCGCATTCACTGCGGTTATTCATTTCCTATACTTATTTTACTCGAATTTTTCAAAAATGTCAAATACAATTTAAATGGTCATTTCTTGTTTTTTTTACAGTTTCTGCGACAGAGAAACTCGAACGATATTTTTATAATAAAATCAACT
>CAYNYD010000047.1:0-9031 GCA_964401375.1 uncultured Eubacteriales bacterium
TTAATAGCTTTTTTAATTATATCTTTAAATTCATCATTGTTACTATCTGCACTTAGTTTGGAAAGTTGTGGGAAAATTATATTAGAAAGTGAATATGAAAATACTCCTACAACAATCAAATAAATAGTATAAGCATATTCAATCGCAGAAACAGCCTGACCATTTTCTAAACCAGATGCAAGTCTTAAATTAACAATATTATTTATTGGTTGTACCCATGAACTAATTAATATTGGAATTGCAAGTTTTACAACCTTTTTTAAGCCTTCATCTTTAAAATTTATTTTAAAACTAAATTTAAAGCCACTCTTACCAGTAGATGTATTATCTTTAAAAGCATATTTAATCACGGATGGTAATTGTACTAATATTTGTGTTCCCCAACCTATAAGCATAGCAACTGCCACACCTTTTATCCCAAACTGATTATTAAATATTAATAAATATGCAATTAAAATTCCATTGGAAACTACACTAATTATCGCTGGAATTTTAAATTCATCCATAGACTGTAAAAAACCAACAAAAACATATGCAACTGCAGTAAAAAATAAAATAGGGAATAAAATTTTGCTTAAAGAAATTGTCAATTCCAATGTTTGAGCATCTAAATCTGGAGCTATAAACTTAACAATTGGAGCCGCAAAAACCATACCCACTATTGATAAAATTAATGAAATTAAAATAATTATATTTAAAAAATTATTTGCAAACTTAAGTGCTCTAATTTTTCCTTCCTTTTGAAGAAATTCATTAAATACTGGAATAAAAGTAGAAGAAATTGCTGCACCAAGTGTTATATCTAATAATTGCAAAGGAATCCTTGAAGCAGTAAAAAACGCGGTTGCTTCAAACCCCGTTCCATAAAAATTTGCAAAAACTATATTTCTAACAAGCCCCAATATTTTAGCTAAAAACATTGCACTAAACATAAAAGTAAAAGTTTTAATAATGCTTTTTTTCATTACCACACCCCTAAGATTAGTTTCAGTTTCTATTCTTACTGTCACTTTTGTTCCTCATTCGGTAATCTTTTGTATTTTTATATATATTCTATCATAAACAAAATATTGTGCAAGCTTTTTTATTCTTCATATTCAAATTCCCAATCAAAAATTTTTACAATATCCCCTTCTTTAATTCCCTGTCTTTTAAGTTCACTATCAATTCCAATTTTTTTAAGCATCAAATGGAAATATGCCAAAGATTCATAATCAGAAAAATTAATTCTTCTCATTATATTTTCAATTTCTTTACCTTCAATAACAAAATCTTTACCTTCTTTTCTAATAGTCCAGCCTTCATCCTCTTCTAAAGTATAATATGCAGTTTTATCAACTTCTTCTAACTCAACTTTAGGTATCGTTTTCAATAACTCAGCAATTCTATTAAATAATTCTTTCAATCCTTCACCTGTAACTGCTGATATTTTATATATTTCAAATCCTTTAGCCCTAACAACTTTTTCTAATCTTTCAAAATTACTATTATCCTCAAGAACATCCGATTTATTAGCTGCAACAATTTGTAACTTATTCGCTAATTTTTCGCTGTATCCAATTAATTCATTATTAATAGTAATAAAATCTTTCACTGGATCCCTACCTTCAGTTCCAGCAACATCTATAACATGAAGTAATAACCTAGTTCTTTCAACATGCCTTAAAAATTTAAGACCCAAACCTACACCTTCACTTGCACCTTCAATTATTCCTGGAATATCTGCCATTACAAAACTTTCACCATTATCTAACTTTACCACACCCAAATTAGGTTCTAAAGTCGTAAAATGATAATCAGCAATCTTTGGTGTTGCAGTAGTCATTCGCGAAAGCAAGGTAGATTTTCCAACATTAGGGAATCCTAAAAGCCCAACATCTGCAATTAATTTTAATTCTAATATTACAGTTTTTTCAATTCCAGGCTCACCTGTTTCAGCGAAATTTGGTATTTGTCTTGTGGCTGTTGCAAAATGTACGTTGCCCTTTCCACCTTTTCCACCTTTTAAAACACATTCTACCTGATCTACTTCAGATAAATCTGCAATTACTTTACCAGTTTCCTCATCTCTGATTACCGTTCCTTGTGGTACTTTAATATAAAGATCTTCACCCTTTTTCCCATTGCACCTGTTACCACTTCCGCCTTGCCCATCTTGTGCTATATATTTCTTTTTATATTTAAAATCTACTAATGTATTTAATCCCAAATCAACTTGAAAATATACACTTCCTCCTTTTCCACCGTCTCCTCCATCAGGTCCTCCATTAGCAATATATTTTTCTCTTCTAAATGTTATTGCACCATTTCCACCTTTGCCTGATGCAATAATTATCTTAGCATAATCTATAAACATTTTTCCACCTCAAAATTTCTTAATCTATGTTAGTATACCACAAAAAGGATAAAATTACAATGATTCTAGTCTAAAGGTCAAAGTATTTGTTACAGTTCACTTTACTGTATATAAGAATTTTCAGTATGCGTAATATCCTTTTATTAGCGATATTTTTGATAATACTATCAATAGAATTAATTCGTTAATAAAGCGAAACGAGGTATAAGGTTGAAAAATGATTAAAAAGTTCTCTTTCAACCTAATTTGCACTCTTTAGAAAGGTATGATGGTAACTATGAAAATCGTACAATTTAATGAATTTAGAAATGTATCTGGTAAAAAAATTAAAGAATTAAGATTAAAATCAAAAATTTCTCAAAGGTGTTTAGCAGAAAAGTTACAATTATTAGGTATTGACTTAACATCAAAAGAAATTTCTAAAATAGAAAATCAAAAAAGACTTGTACAAGATTTTGAATTATTTGCATTTGCTAAAATATTTAAAGTATCTTGTGATGTTTTTAATACCTTAGAAATTGATGAATAAAAATCTTATATTACATTATTTTTCTTGAATATGTTCAATAGATTTTTCCAAAATTTCTCTAATATGTTCATCATCTAATGCATAAAATACAGTTTTTCCGTCTTTTCTCGTCCTCACAAGCTTTGAGATTCTAAGCGCCTTTAATTGATGAGAAATTGCAGAACGTGTCATATTCAATAAATTAGACAAATCTGAAACACAAAATTCTCCTGTCTGAAGTGCAATTAAAAGTTGTAATCTCGTACTATCTCCCATAATCTTAAAAAAGTCTGATAAATCTGTAATAACTCTATAATCAGGCATTTTTTCTCTAGCACTATTAACAAGCTCTACATTTAATGGCTTACAATCACAACGATTATCTATCATAAACATTCTCCTTTGCTTATAACATAACTCTTTTTTATTACTTCTACTCATTCTAAAATTAATTATATTAAAAAAATTATAAATTTGTCAATTAAATGTTGACAATTGAGCAATTATTCAAGTATAATATAATTAATACTTGAATAATTGCTCAATTGTATTAAATGTTTGAAAATATATTATGTAATCTTTATATAAAAATTGAGGGGATGATTATATGACAAAAGAATCAAAAATTTTAAGTATAAGATTAATAATTAGTTTAACAATATTTCTTATTGCTCTTATTATTCCACAGAATACTATAAAAGTAATATTATTTATAGTTTCTTATTTAATTATTGGTTACGATATAATAAAAGAAGCTATTGAAAATATTTTTAAAGGTAAAGTTTTTGATGAAAACTTTTTAATGTTTATTGCAACTGTTGGCGCCTTTATAGTTAATGAATATCCTGAAGCTGTCATGGTTATGTGGCTTTTTCAAGTTGGAGAATGGTTTCAAGATCATGCTACTCAAAAGTCTAGAAAATCAATTACAGACTTGATGAATATAAGACCTGATTTTGCAAATATTGAAAAGGATGGTAGTATTATTGAAGTTGATCCAAAAGAAGTAAAGATTAATGATTTAATTATAATTAAAAGTGGTGAAAAAATACCCTTAGATGGGATTGTTATAGATGGTACAGGTTTAGTTGATACATCAGCTTTAACAGGAGAATCTGTACCTAAAAACGTAACAGTTGGCAGTCAAGTATATAGTGGTACTATTAACACAAATGGTATGTTAAAAGTAAAAGTAACAAAAAAATTTGAAGAATCAGCAGTTTCTAAAATCCTAGAATTAGTAGAAAATTCAACTGAAAATAAATCAGAAACTGAAAATTTTATAACTAAATTTTCCAAAGTATATACTCCAATAGTTGTTATATTAGCTATTTGTTTAGCCGTTATACCTCCTCTAGTAATTCCTCGGAGCTAATTTCTCAGAATATTTTTATAGAGCTTGTTCATTCTTAGTTATTTCTTGTCCTTGTGCATTAGTTATTTCGATACCACTAACTTTTTTTGCTGGAATAGGTGGAGCATCTAGACAAGGAATTTTAATAAAAGGTGGGAACTATCTTGAAACATTATCAAAAACTAAAACTATTGTACTAGATAAAACAGGAACATTAACTAAGGGTACTTTTAAAGTTACTAAAATAAATCCAATTAATATATCTGAAGAAGAATTAATTGAACTTGCTGCCCTAGCCGAAATATCTTCAGACCATCCTATTGCTAATTCTATAAAAGAAGCTTATGGCAATAATTTAGATATTACTAGAGTAAAAGATGTAAATGAAATAGCTGGTAATGGCATTTCTGCTAAAATTGATGGAAAAAACATTTTAGTAGGTAACGAAAAATTAATGCAAAAATTTAATGTAGATATAATTAAAGAAAATATTGCTGGTACAATAATTTATGTTGCATTAGAAAATAAATATATTGGAAATATAATCATATCTGATGAAATCAAGGAAGAAGCACTAGATGCTATAAAAAATTTAAAAGAAAAAAATAATTTAATTATGCTTACTGGAGATAACAAAGAAGTTGCAATGCAAGTTGCAAATATGTTAGAAATTGATACTGTTTATGCAGAACTTTTACCTACAGATAAAGTTCAAAAAGTGGAAGAAATCTTAAAAGAATCAAATGGAAGTACAATATTTATTGGTGACGGAATAAATGATGCTCCTGTTTTAACTAGAGCAGATATTGGAATTGCTATGGGAGGCTTGGGAAGTGATGCTGCTGTTGAAGCTTCAGACATAGTTATTATGGACGATGATATATCTAAAATCGATACTGCAATTAATATATCCAAAAAAACATTAAGAATTGTAAAAGAAAATATTACTTTTGCCTTACTTGTAAAATTAGTAGTATTAATACTTGGAGGGCTTGGATATGCTGATATGTGGCTTGCAGTAGTTGCAGATGTTGGAGTTTCATTTATAGCTATACTAAATGCTATGCGTGCTTTTAATACTATAAAATAATTAGATTTCTGCTTATTAAAGTGAAAAAAATGTAAATTTAACAATTAAAAATTTTTGACTGTACAATAGCAAAATTTCTAAGTATTTATTCATAATCATTGATTGTTATAATGAATAAAAAAGAGACTTAAGATTTACTAAAACGTAACCTTTAAGTCTCTATTTTTTACTCATCAATAGTTTGAATCGAAACTTGCTTTTTATCTCTACCCTTTCTCTCGAACCTAACTATACCATCAGCCTTCGCATAAAGGGTATCATCACTACCAATTCCAACATTCGTACCCGGATGAACTTTAGTACCTCTTTGTCTAACTAAAATATTACCAGCTAGAACAAATTGTCCATCGGCCCTTTTGACACCAAGTCTCTTCGACTCACTATCTCTGCCATTCTTGGTACTACCCATACCTTTTTTATGTGCCATGTTTCTCTCCCCTTTCAGTTTAAACTTTTATTTTTCATTTCATAAATCATCAAAATTATTCAGCATCTGCTGCTGCAGCTTTTTTAGTACTAGCTCTTTGACTAATTTTCTCGATTTTAATTTTTGTAAAAGGTTGTCTATGACCTTGAGTCTTTCTCTCATTCTTTTTAGCTTTGTATTTGTATACAAGAACTTTTTTAGCCTTTCCATGTCCAACAACAGTAGCTTCTACCTTTGCATTTTTAACTGTTGGAGTACCAATTTTAACTTTCTCTCCATCAGAAATTAACAAAACCTTATCAAAAGTAACTTTGTCGCCTTCGTTTACATTTAATTTTTCAACAAAGACCACATCACCTTCACTAACTTTGTATTGTTTACCACATGTCTCGATCACTGCGTACATATCGAGCACCTCCTTCATATAAAACTCGCTAATCTCTTATTTAGGTAGCTATAATAGCATTTATAACCATAATTAGGCGGATTACACGACTAATATTATAATATGGCATTTCCATTTTGTCAACCTTTTTATATTTAAATATTCTCTATTTGCCAATCAATTGGTGTAAGTCCATTTTTTACAAGAATTTCATTTGTTTTAGAAAAATGTTTACAGCCAAAAAAACCTCTATTAGCTGATAATGGGCTAGGATGTGGTGCTTTTAATATGTAATGTTTAGGGTTTGTTACGAACATTTCTTTCTTAGCTGCACAAGCTCCCCAAAATAAATATACAACAGTCTTATCGCTTTTATTAAGTTCTTTTATAACATTATCCGTAAAAATCTCCCACCCACATTCTTTATGAGAGTTTGCTTGTCCTTCTCTTACAGTCAAAACATTATTTAATAATAAAACACCTTGTTTTGCCCATTTTTCAAGAAAACCATTATTAGGAATATAACACCCTAAATCATCATGCAATTCCTTATAAATGTTTTTAAGTGATGGTGGAATTTCTATTCCTGGCTTAACAGAAAAAGAAAGTCCATGTGCTTGTCCAACTTCATGATATGGATCTTGTCCAATAATGACAACTTTTATATCATCATAATCTGCTAATTTCAGACTATTAAAAATATCGTGCATATCAGGGAATATTCTATAGTGAGAATATTCATATTTTAAAAATTCTCTAATCTTCAAATAATAATCCTTTTTAAATTCATCTTTCAATATTTCGTCCCACTTATTCCCTAAATTTACCATATTTAATTTCATTCCTTCCTAAAAAATCTTATTCATCCTTTTATTTCATCAATACAATTGTAGTTCCTAACCCATAATTTTCGCCATCAACTCTTCTTGAATGAATTAAATCACTATTGCAAAAACTACAAATATTTGAATCATATATATTTTCCTTTAAAATTCCTACTTCTTGTAAAATAATTTTATTAATTAAAATATTATCTATGTTATATTTTTGTTTTCCTTTATATATTCTTCCTGTCTTGATTATATCATTAATTCTATTTGTATAATCAAAAATTTCTTTACAATTAAGCATTACTTCTTCATCAACTTCAAAATGACATTGTCTAATTGATGGTTCTATAAATACCATAATATTTTTAACATCACATTTAAAATTTTCAATCATTTTTATTACAGTTTTTTGTGCTATTTTTTCAAAAGTCCCTCTCCAACCAGAATGTACATTTGCAATAACTTTATTCTTATCATCATAAAAAATTAAGCAAATGCAATCTGCACTTGTTGTTGAAAGTGTTATACCTGCTTTATTTGTTATAATTCCGTCAACATTATCAAGATAACTAAGACCCATATCTGGCTCATCTTTATTTATTTTATTTTCTAAAATCAAAACATTATCTGTATGTGTCTGATTTGGTTTTACAAGAGAATTAAAATCTATGTCTAAAGTTTCAAATAACTTTTTATAATCAATATCTCTACCTTCTCTAGCCTTAAAATTTAAAGGCTTTAATGAAAATGCGTGAACAATATTTTTATATTCAAGCAATTTTTTAAATTGTAAAAAACCTATACCGTTTTTCTTTATATGTATAATATTATCATTTGATAAATCCACTATATCCCTCCTAACATAGATGATTATATATAAATATCAATTAAAATGCAATTAAGAATAAAAAAATGAAAGGCAAAATTTTTTATTAACATACATTCTATAATTTGTATGGATTCTCTATTGTACAAAAAATACTAAGAACATTATTTTTATTCTTAGTATTTTAAATATAAACCTTAGTTAGTTTCTTTGTCTTTCTCTGCCATAAAAAGCTATTGAATATATTGCAGCTATACCAACAATTGCATATATAGTTCTTGTAAGCCAATCGATGCCACCAAATAAAGTATCAACTAAGTTGAAATTAAAGAAACCTATTAATCCCCAGTTTATTCCACCTATGATAACTAAAGTCAATACTATAGAGTCTAAAACTTTCACATTAATTCCCCCCACATAAAAATTTTTCACTATGCCTATTTATAATATATGTACAATTATTTTTTATATACATTTTTTATTTGTTAAATTTTTGCAAATTTAATTGACATTTAATTTTTTTATTCATATAATTCGTGGTATATGTACAACTTTCAATTTATTTTTTGTTACATATAATATATTGTCAATTGGAATTTATATCATTACATTCCAATTAATAATTATTTTATTCTTCATATATATGATGTATAATTAAATTATACCTAGATGAAGGGGGAAAGCAAATGAAAATAGAAAAGTTAAATGAAAATAAAATAAAGATAACATTTAATATAGACGACTTAGAAGAAAAGAATATTGACTTGTATTCATTTATGCATAATACTCCTGAAACACAAGATTTATTTTGGGATATTTTAAATGAAGCCGAAAAAGAATGTGGTTTTAATGTAGATAACTCTATGATATATGTCGAAGCATCTACATCTGGTGCTGGCAACTTTGTTCTAATAGTTACAAAAACAAATGAAAAACCAACTTCAATTTTGGCACAATCTAAAAATAATTCACTTAAAAAGAAAAATTTTAAGCTAAAAAGAAAATCTATATCTACTAACTTAAAAGAAAATATTTATTTGTTTGAAAATTTTGATGATTTGTGTGATTTTGTAAAAGTAATTAATATAAACGAAGCAAATAATGATTCACTATATAGTATGAACGGAAATTTTTATTTAAAATCAAGCAATATGCCTTTTAACTGTATTTTAGAGTATGCCTCTATTTTAAAATCTCCTAAATTCATTGAATCTAAACTTAAAGAATATGGAAATATACTTATTGAAGAAAATGC